>NZ_JBEZVN010000002.1:886456-1066246 GCF_040636995.1 Streptomyces sp. NPDC032161
CTCGACCTGCGCCTCGACGATCTCGACCGGCTCGACCGCCTTCGGCGAACCCGCCGGAGACGTCGCCTTACGGACGGCACGACGACGCGGACGCGCGGGCGGCGCGGCCTCCGGCTCCGGGGTGCTGTCGGTCTCGGCGGTGGCGATGTCGGTCACCATGACGTCGACGGCCGTTATGGCCGGGGCGTCGACATCCTGCGTCTCCGTCACCGGCGGACCGGCCGGGCGGGACGCGGCGCGGCGCCTGCGGCGCGGCGGCAGCTTGTCGCCGGGTGCGTTGTTCTCTTCGATGTTCTCGATGTTCCCGGTCGTGCCGGGTTCGTTGGCCTGGGGCATGCGGGCGTTTCTCCCGTCAGGCTCCCGGGCGCCGCGTCTGGTTCCGGTCCGTCGCGGTTCGCGTGATGTGCGCGATACCGCCGTCCGGGGCGCGGGCGCCGCACGGGAGCTCGGTGTCTGGCTCGCCGGTTCCGTACGCGAGGTGCGCACGGCCTGGCGAAAGTCTTATTGGTCATCGCGCGGTCCGACCCAGGTGGCTCCCGAGTCTCAGGGCTGCGCTGCAACGACCGCCTTACGCGGAACCTGCACCTTCCGGCGCCGTCGCGACAGCGGTCCCGACGGCCGTGGGTGGGGCGGCCGGGGCTGCCTCGCGGTCGGGCGCGAGCGGGTCGGTCACCGTGCCGGACTCCTCGTCGAAGAGCCCCTGCGCCAGCCTGGTCACCGCTACCGGGACCGGCGGCGCCAGGTCGGCCACAACGCGGAGACCGGACAGGACGTCGTCAGGTCGGACGGCAGGTGTCACGTGCCGAACAACCAGCCGCAGTATCGCACAGGGCCTGCCCTCGGACCCATCAGGCAGGGAATCGAGGACTCGCAGGTCGACCACGGCGGCGCGGGCGTCGAAGGTCCGCACGCCGTTCTTCGCCCGGCGCTGCACCTCGACGATCTCCGCCCCGTTGAAGGCGTCCACGGCCGCGGTCGCCTCCTCGACGGGAACCCCGTCGAGACGCAGCTCCCACACGGAGGCGGCCAGCCGCTCGGCGAGACCCGACGTGCGGGCCTCCACGGCGTCGACGACGTCGAGGCCGTCCGGCAGCGAAGCGTCGAGCAGCTCACGCAGAACGGCCGGGTCCCGCGCCTCGGTGAGGGCGATCTCCAGGAACTCGGCCTCGCTGCCCGTGCCGGTGGGGGCGGCATTGGCGTACGACACCTTCGGGTGCGGGGTGAACCCTGCCGAGTAGGCCATGGGCACCTCGGAACGGCGCAGCGCCCGCTCGAAGGCACGCTGGAAGTCGCGGTGACTGGTGAACCGGAGGCGGCCGCGCTTGGTGTAGCGCAGTCGGATGCGCTGCACCGCCGGTGCGGGCGGCGGGCCTTCGGGCTGTCGCTTGCCCAGTGGTTCTTCTCCTCGGTGCGGGGCGGACGCGGTGGCATGCCGCCCACGAAAATGCGGGGTGGCCCGGGGTGTCCGTCCGGCTCACGCCCGCTCGGTGGTCTGTCCTCCGAGCGGGGAGATCTCTGGTGCGGGCGCCGCGCTGGGCACAGTCGTTGCAATACCCAGAGTACGCGCAAGGCCGCCCCCGGGTTCCCAGGGCTCGGGCGCCCCCGCTCCACCGCCTGCCGTCGGCAGGCGTCGCGGAGCCCCCGGAACCCCTCTCCCCGCACCGCGCGCCACCGCTCCCGGCCCTTCGCCGGGCATCCGTACGACCGGAACCCCGCACCGGGCCGGGGCCCGGTGCGGGGTGCGGATCCGGGCCGGGCCCCGGGGACCGGGCGTGGCCCCGGGTCACGGCCGCACCCCGACCTCGTGTCATGTACGGGCTACGCTGTCGGCCCGGGCGGGGCCGTAGCGCAGAGGTCGTCGCGCGCGGTCTCCAAAACCGCGAGGACGCCGGTTCGAATCCGGCCGGTCCCGTCCGCGCCGTCCTCCGGTCGCCTGTCCGACGGCCTTCGTCGGACGGCGTCGCGCTGCTTCCGCTACTTCTTCACCATCAGCGGCAGCAGCTTCTTGCCGGTCGGGCCGATCTGGATGCTGGTGTCCATCTGCGGGCAGACGCCGCAGTCGAAGCACGGGGTCCAGCGGCAGTCCTCGACCTCGGTCTCGTCGAGCGCGTCCTGCCAGTCCTCCCAGAGCCAGTCCTTGTCCAGGCCCGAGTCCAGGTGGTCCCAGGGCAGGACCTCCTCGTAGGTGCGCTCACGGGTGGTGTACCAGTCGACGTCCACGCCGTACTCGGGCAGCGTCTTCCCGGCGGCGGTCATCCAGCGGTCGAAGCTGAAGTACTCGCGCCAGCCGTCGAAGCGACCGCCGGACTCGTAGACCTCGCGGATGACGGAGCCGACGCGGCGGTCGCCGCGCGAGAGCAGGCCCTCGACGATGCCGGGCTTGCCGTCGTGGTAGCGGAAACCGATGGAGCGGCCGTACTTCTTGTCGCCGCGGATCTTGTCGCGGAGCTTGGCCAGCCGGGCGTCGGTCTCCTCGGCGCTCAGCTGCGGGGCCCACTGGAACGGGGTGTGCGGTTTGGGCACGAATCCGCCGATGGAGACCGTGCAGCGGATGTCGTTCTGACCGGAGACCTCGCGGCCCTTGGCGATCACGTTGACCGCCATGTCACCGATCTGGAGGACGTCCTCGTCGGTCTCGGTGGGCAGCCCGCACATGAAGTACAGCTTCACCTGGCGCCAGCCGTTGCCGTAGGCGGTGGCGACCGTGCGGATCAGGTCCTCCTCCGAGACCATCTTGTTGATGACCTTGCGCATCCGCTCGGAGCCGCCCTCGGGGGCGAAGGTGAGTCCGGAGCGGCGGCCGTTGCGGGTCAGCTCGTTGGCCAGGTCCACGTTGAACGCGTCGACGCGGGTGGAGGGCAGCGAGAGGCCGATCTTGTCTTCCTCGTACCGGTCGGCGAGGCCCTTGGCGATGTCGCCGATCTCGGTGTGGTCGGCGGAGGACAGCGAGAGCAGCCCGACCTCCTCGAAGCCGGTCGCCCTGAGCCCCTTCTCGACCATCTCGCCGATGCCGGTGATGCTTCGCTCCCGCACGGGGCGCGTGATCATGCCGGCCTGGCAGAAACGGCAGCCGCGGGTGCAGCCGCGGAAGATCTCGACGGACATCCGCTCGTGGACGGTCTCGGCGAGGGGAACGAGGGGCTGCTTCGGGTACGGCCACTCGTCGAGGTCCATCACCGTGTGCTTCGACACCCGCCACGGCACGCCCGACCTGTTGGGCAGGACCCGGCCGATGCGCCCGTCCGGGAGGTACTCGACGTCGTAGAAGCCCGGGACGTACACGCCGCCGGTCTTCGCGAGGCGGAAGAGGATCTCCTCGCGCCCGCCGGGGCGGCCCTCGGCCTTCCAGGCGCGGACGATGTCGGTGATCTCCAGCACGGCCTGCTCGCCGTCGCCGATCACCGCGCAGTCGATGAACTCCGCGATCGGCTCCGGGTTGAACGCGGCGTGACCGCCGGCCAGCACGATCGGGTCGTCGACGGTGCGGTCCCGGGCCTCCAGCGGGATGCCCGCGAGGTCCAGCGCGGCGAGCATGTTGGTGTAGCCGAGCTCGGTGGAGAAGCTCAGCCCGAAGACGTCGAACGCCTTGACCGGGCGGTGGCTGTCCACCGTGAACTGCGGGACCCGGTGCTTGCGCATCAGCTCTTCGAGGTCCGGCCACACGCTGTACGTGCGCTCGGCGAGGACGCCCTCGCGCTCGTTGAGCACCTCGTACAGGATCATGACGCCCTGATTGGGGAGCCCGACCTCGTACGCGTCCGGGTACATCAGCGCCCAGCGGACGTCGCATTCGTCCCACGGCTTGACGGTGGAGTTCAGCTCACCGCCGACGTACTGGATGGGCTTCTGCACATGCGGGAGCAGAGCTTCGAGCTGTGGGAAGACCGAATCGACAGACATCGCGAACTTTCGAGAGCCGGCAAGGGTGACCATCCAGCGTACCCCGGCGTCCGGTCTCCCAGTGCCCTCCGCCGGGCCCCCGCGGGCCCGCCCCACCCGCCTCTCCCCGTCCCGCTCAGCCTCCCAGGGCCCTGCGCACCTTCGGTCTCGCGGCCCGCTCCCACACCGCCGGAAGCTGCCGCTCCTCCTCGGCGGCCGTCGCCTCCTCCCGCCCGTGGAGCAGCCCCCAGGTGAACCCCTGCTCACCCGCCGCATGCGCCTGGACGGCCAGGTCCCGCAGGGCGTCACGGGCCACCACGCTGTCCTGGTGGTCCCCGAGAAGCGTCTGCACGGCCTTCATCCGCGAGGCGAACCGCCGGGCCGGCTTGCCCAGCGCGGGACAGGCCGCCTCCGCCGCGTAGCGGGCGCGCTTGGCGGCCTTGCGGGCGTCGTGCAGGGCGAGGTTCCGGTCGTGGCCGGGCGGAAGCTCCAGTGCGTGGCCGACGCGGGCCGCGAGGCGCCCGTACTCCTTGAGCACGGCGCGGGGCAGCGCGCGCCCGGGGGCGTGGGACGCGGCGGACCGCAGCGGCGGGTCGGCGAGCAGGGCGTCGAGACGGTTCAGCAGGGCCAGGTACCGATCGCCGTCGAGCACCGCGACGGTACGGCGCCGGGAACCGCCCCGGCGGGCCCCCGACCAGATCTGCAGCCGGGCGCGGACGGGGCCGAGGACCAGGGTGCGGGGCAGGGTGTCCAGGGCCGCGCGCAGCCGGGCGTCGAGGACCTCCTGGTCGCGGTCGATCCCGAGCTCGGCGGCCAGCCATTTCAGCTCGTCGCCGATCGGGTCGGTGACGCCCCGGTCGAGGATCCTGCGGTACGTCCGCAACGCGCTGCGGAACCTTCGGGTGGCGACCCGCATCCGGTGCACGGAGTCGGGGAGGTCGCGGCGCACGGCCGGGTCGAGGGCGACGATGTCCTCGATCTGGGCGCGGAGGTACGCGAGGACGTGATCGCCCGCGGTGACGGGTCCGGCGCCCTCCCGGGTGCCCGGAGCGGTCCCTTCGCGCGCCTTGTCCCTCCGGACGCCCGGAACGGTCTCAACGGCTTCTTGGCGTGCGGTGTGCTCCCAGGAGTCCGGCCGGGCCCCCCGGCGCGCGGCCCGTCCGTCCTCGGTCCCCCGCCCGTCTCCCGTACCCCGCCCGTCTCCCGGGTCCGTCTCGGCGAGCGCACGTGCCGCCTTGGACGGGGCCGCGGACGGGCGGACGCCCGCCTTGCGCAGCCGTTTCTCGACGGCGTCGAGGAGGGCGGGGTCGGTGCCGTCGGCCAGCTCGACCTCGATCTCGGTCCAGACGGCCGTGCCGCCTCGGCCGGGCCGCCCTCCGGCCTCCCCGCCGGGCTGCCGTCCGGCCTCGCCGCCGATCAGCCGTTCGGCACGCACGGTGTCGACCGAGACTTCGGCGAGCGACGATCCGTCGGCGCCGGTCAGGCGATGGACGTCGCGGGCGGTGCGCAGCCGGACGACGGGGACGAGCGCGCCGTCGCGCACCCGCGAGCGGACCAGTCCGGCCAGGGAGCGCGGCAGGGTGTCGGAGAGCGGTTCGCGCAGCTCGTCGCGGATGCCGGAGGCGACCGGGAACTTGAGGTGCCACCCGGCGTCGTCGCCTCCGGTGCGGCGGCGCAGGGTGATGGAAGCGGCCGCGAGCCGGAGGTCCTCGGTGTCGTAGTAGACGGCGTCCAGTTCGCCGACGCCCTGGTGGACGACGGACGAGACCCCGGCCACCCGGCTCAGATCGGGGAGCCGGGTCTCCGCGGTGGCTTCGTACTTGCGCTCGATCTCACGCTTCGAGTCCGCCATAGACCGAATCTAGCGCTCCGGCCGGGAAGGTTCACCGGCTCGGAGCCTGCCGGGTGGCCTCCGGCCAAGCGGACGCGGGCCACCCGACAGGCTCTCAGGCGCTTATCGGCCGCTGCACCCTGATCGACTGGAGCAGCCCGACGGCGACCCAGACGGCGAACATCGAGGACCCTCCGTACGACACGAACGGCAGCGGGAGCCCGGCGACCGGCATGATGCCGAGCGTCATCCCGATGTTCTCGAACGACTGGAAGGCGAACCAGGCGATGATCCCGGCGGCGACGATCGTGCCGTACAGCTCGCTGGTCTCACGGGCGATCCGGCAGGCGCGCCACAGGACGACGCCGAGCAGCACGAGGATCAGCCCGGCGCCGAGGAAACCGAGCTCCTCGCCCGCGACGGTGAAGACGAAGTCGGTCTGCTGCTCGGGGACGAACTGGCCGGTGGTCTGGGTGCCCTGGAACAGGCCCGTTCCGGTGAGACCGCCGGAGCCGATCGCGATGCGGGCCTGGTTGGTGTTGTAGCCGACGCCCGCGGGGTCGAGCGCCGGGTTGGCGAAGGCCGCGAAGCGGGCGATCTGGTACTCGTCGAGCAGACCGAGCTGCCAGACCGCGACCGCACCGGCCACACCCGTGCCGAGCAGACCGAACACCCAGCGGTTGGAGGCGCCGGAGGCGAGCAGCACCCCGAGCACGATGACGGCCATGACCATCACGGAGCCCAGGTCGGGCATCCCCATCACGATCGCCATCGGCACGGCCGCCAGGCCCAGCGCCTTGGCGACCGTCCGGTGGTCCGGGTGGAGCTGGTCGCCCGCGTCGACGCGCTCGGCGAGCAGCATCGCCATGATCAGGATGATGGTGATCTTGGTGAACTCGGACGGCTGGATGGAGAAGCCGCCGCCGATGATGATCCAGGCGTGCGCGCCGTTGACGGTGGCACCGAGCGGGGTGAGGACCGCCAGCACGAAGAGCACCGAGACGCCGTAGAGGATCGGCACGGCGCCGCGCAGGGTGCGGTGGCCGAGCCAGATCGTGCCGACCATCAGGGCGAAGCCGATGCCCGTGTTGAGGGCGTGCCGGAGCAGGAAGTAGTACGGGTCGCCGTGGGTGAGCGAGTCCCGTCCCCGGGTCGCCGACCAGACGAGCAGCGAGCCGATGAACGAGAGCGCGAGCGCGGACCCGAGCAGCGGCCAGTCGAGCCGGCGGACGACGGAGTCACGGGCGACGAGCTTGCCCCAGGTGGAGCGTTCGGGGGTGTAGCGCGAGACGGAGAAGCCGGCCATCAGTCGCGCCTCCCCAGGACGGCCGCGAGGGTCTGCTCCTGCGCGGGCTTCTGCGAGGCGGGGTTGTAGGGCTTGATCTCCGGGGCTTCGATGGAACCGTCCGACTGGATCTTCGGCAGGGACTTCTGCGGCGTGGGCAGCAGAGCCTTCTTCAGGTCCTGCTTGCCGGAGTCGTCGAGGCCGTAGATGGCGTCGTAGATGTTGCGCACGGCGGGCCCGGACGCACCGGAGCCGGTGCCGCCCTGGGAGATCGTCATGACGATCGAGTAGTCCTTGGTGTACGTGGCGAACCAGGAGGTCGTCTGCTTGCCGTAGACCTCCGCCGTGCCCGTCTTGGCGTGCATCGGGATCTTGTCCTGCGGCCAGCCGCCGAACCGCCAGGCGGCCGATCCCCGGGTCGCGACCCCGGCGAGGGCCTCGTCCATCTCGTTGCGGGTCTTGCGCGAGAAGGGCAGCTTGCCGTGCGACTTGGGCCTGATCTCCTTGACCGTCCTGCCGTCGCCGCTGACGATCGCCTTGCCGACGGTGGGGTCGTAGAGGGTGCCGCCGTTGGAGATCGCGGCGTAGATGGTGGCCATCTGGATCGGGGTGACGAGGGTGTCGCCCTGCCCGATCGAGTAGTTCACGGAGTCACCGGCGCGCATCCTGTCGCCTTCGAGGCAGTTCTCGTACGCGATCTTCTCGACGTACGAGCCGTCCTTCTTGCCCTGCTTGCACCAGGCGTCCTTGTTCGCCTCGTAGAACTTCTGCTTCCACTGGCGGTCGGGGACCCGGCCGCTAACCTCGTTGGGGAGGTCGATGCCGGTCTCCTTGCCGAGGCCGAACTGGTGGGCGGTCCTGTAGAACCAGTCCTTGGCGTCCTTCTTCGGCTTGTTGCCGCCGTCCTTCTGCCACTCCTTGTGCGCGATGCCGTAGTAGACGGTGTCGCAGGAGACCTCCAGGGCGCGCCCGATGGTGATGTCGCCGTAGCCCTGGGACTCGAAGTTCTTGAACACCTGCCCGCCGATGCTGTACGAGCTGGGGCAGGGGTAATGGCCGTCGAAGGGATAACCGGCGTTGACCGCTGCGGTCGAGGAGATGACCTTGAAGATCGAGCCGGGGGCGGCCTGGCCCTGGATGGCCCGGTTCAGCAGCGGGAAGTTGGACTTGGGGCCGGTGAGCCTGGCGTAGTCCTTGGCGGAGATGCCACCGACCCAGGAGTTGGGGTCGTAGTTGGGCAGCGAGGCCATCGCCACGACGCGCCCGGTCTTCGCCTCCATGACGACGACGGCACCGGAGTCGGCCTTGTAGTTCTCGCCGGTGTTCTTGTCGAACGACTGGCGGGCCGCCTTCATGGCCTCGTTGAGCTCGTACTCGGCGACGGCCTGGACCCGGGCGTCGATGGAGGTGACGACGGAGGAGCCGGGCTGCGCCTCGTCGTTCTTGGCCTCGCCGATGACCCGGCCGAGGTTGTCCACCTCGTAGCGGGTGACCCCGGCCTTTCCGCGCAGCTCCTTGTCGTAGGTGCGCTCCAGGCCGGAGCGGCCGACCTGGTCGGATCGCAGGTACGGGGAGTCGGTGTCCTGGGCCTTGGTGATCTCCTCGTCGGTGACCGGCGAGAGGTAGCCGAGGACCTGGGCGGTGTTGGCCTTGCCGGGCGCGGGGTAGCGGCGCACGGCGGTGGGTTCGGCGGTGATGCCGGGGAAGTCCTCGGCGCGCTCGCGGATCGTGAGGGCCTGCTGGGTGGTGGCCTCGTCGGTGATCGGGATCGGCTGGTAGGGCGACCCGTTCCAGCAGGGCTGGGGCGTCTTCGCGTCGCAGAGCCGCACCTTGTCCATGACCTCGCGGGGCTTCATTTCGAGGACGCCCGCGAGCCGGGTCAGCACGTCCTCGCCGTCGTCCTTCATCTTCATCAGCTCGGTGCGGCTCGCGGAGACGACCAGCCGGGTCTCGTTGTCGGCGAGGGGGACGCCGCGCGCGTCGAGGATGGAGCCGCGGACGGCGGGCTGCACGACCTGCTGGACGTGGTTGCTCTTCGCCTCGTCGCTGTACTCCTGACCGTTGCGGATCTGGAGGTACCAGAGCCGCCCGCCGAGGGTGAACAGCAGCGAGAACACGAGGACCTGGATGACGACGAGACGGATCTGGACCCTGGGGGTCCGGCCGGTCTCGGGGATGTTGCTCACGAGGCGCCCCCGAGGGTGGTCGGGCTGGAGATGCGGTGCGTGCCGTCATGACGGGACGGGCCGGGTGTACGGGACCGGGCACGGGACGGGCCGTGGGTACCGGATGTGCCGGGGGTACGGGGCGCGCCCGGGACACGGTTCGCGCCCGTGGTGCCCGCCCGGTGGTGCGGCCTCACAGTCGCTTGACTCCCTTGATCCGTCCGGCGCGTGTGGCCCGGCGGGCGGCCCTGACGCGCAGTCCGCCGCGCTGGTCACCGACCCGCAGCCCGGTGCCCGAGGCCAGCCATCCGGAGGACACGTCGCCGCCGGACGCCTCGGCGACCGGGTCGTTCACGGTCCGTCTGGCGATGGCCATGATCAGCGGCACGGTGAACGGGGCGAGCAGCAGGTCGTAGAGGGCGGCGGTGAACAGCAGGCTGCCGAGGCCCACGTGGCGGGCCGCCGTGTCCCCGACGAGTGCGCCGACCAGCGCGTAGAGCAGGGTCGAGCCGATCGCCGCGCCGACGACCGCGACCATCGGCACGGCGGCCGACCTGAGCTGCCCGTTCTCCGGCTTGACCAGTCCGGCGAGATAGCCGATGACGCAGAGGACCAGGGCGTAGCGCCCGGCGGCGTGGTCGGCGGGCGGTGCCAGGTCGGCGAGGAGGCCCGCGCCGAAGCCGATCAGGGCCCCGCTGGTGTGTCCGTACACGAAGGCCAGGGCGAGGACGACGAGGAGCAGCAGATCGGGCACGGCGCCGGGGAGCTGGAGGCGGGCGAGCACCGAGACCTGGACGACGAGCGCCACCACGACCAGGACGGTGGAGAGCAGAATCCGGTTGAGACGCATGGGGATCGGCGCTACCTCTGCTCGTCGTCCGCGGCGGTGCGGGCGCCCGGGCTGCCGCTCGGGTCGGGGCCGCCGCTCGGGTCGGGGCTCTCGTGGATGTTGCCGACGACGTTGCCGTCGGTGTCGACGATGTCGCCGTTGGGCGAGATCGTCACGGTGACGGTCGGCGTGGGCTTCGGCTTGGCGGGCTTGGCCGGGGCCTTCGGCAGGACCATGTCGCGGGGGTCCTCGCGCGGGGCCTGGACGACGACACCGACGATGTCGAGCTTGGTGAACCCGACGTACGGGCGGACGTAGACGGTACGGGTCAGGCCGCCGCCGGACGGGTCGACGCGGACGACCTCGCCGACCGGGACGCCGGGCACGAACGGCTTGCCCTTGCTGGAGCCGAAGGTGACCAGGCGGTCGCCCTTCTTCACCTTGGCCTTGCCGTTGAGGAACTGGACCGACAGCGGCCGGGAGCCCTGGCCGGTGGCGAAGCCCAGTTCGTCGGTCTTCTCCATGCGGGTGCCGACGGTGAAGTCGGGGTCGTTGGCGAGGAGCACCGTGGCGGTCTCCGGGCCGACGGTGGTGACCCGGCCGACGAGCCCGTCGCCGTTGATGACGGTCATGTCGCGCCGGATGCCGTCGTGGGAGCCCGCGTCGATGGTGACCGTCCAGGAGAAGCCCTGGGCGGCTCCTATGGCGATGACCTCTGCGGCCTTGATGCCGTACTGCCCGGTGGCCGACTTCTTGAGCATCTTGTCGAGCTCGCGGACCCGGCTGCGGTTGCGGTCGTCGCTGCCGAGCGCGGTCTTGAGTGCGGCGTTCTGGCGCTCCAGTTCGGCGATCCGGTTGTGCCGGGTGCCCGAGTCGCGCACCGCTCCTATGGCGTTGCCCACCGGATCGACGGCGGCCGCGACGCCGTTCTCGACCGGGCCGAAGACGGCGGCGGCGGCCCGCCTGGCGCCGTCCACCGGTGATCCCTCGCCGCCTCGGATGTCCAC
This sequence comes from Streptomyces sp. NPDC032161, assembly GCF_040636995.1. NCBI lineage: Bacteria > Bacillati > Actinomycetota > Actinomycetes > Kitasatosporales > Streptomycetaceae > Streptomyces > Streptomyces sp. NPDC032161. The sequence goes on from NZ_JBEZVN010000002.1 coordinate 897,453, forward strand.
CGTGATCAATGCGAACGCGATGGCGATCAGCAGCACCAGGAGCAGCCGGCTCTCTCGTGTGTCCCTCACGTGCGGCGGCCGTGCCTTCCTCGTCGGAATGTTCGTGCCTGTATATCAGCGATCCGCCGTACGGAACTCAGGGGTCCGTACGACGGACTGCCGGGTTGTCCACCCGCGTGCGCCCGTCCGCCCGCGGGCTCGTGCCCTGCCGTCTACCGGCGGGGCTGGGCGTCCAGCACCTGCTGGAGCGCCTCGAATTCCTCGACGCACTTGCCGGAGCCGAGCGCCACCGAGTCCAGCGGGTCCTCGGCGATGTGGATCGGCATGCCCGTCTCGCGGCGCAGCCGCTCGTCCAGCCCGCGCAGCAGCGCGCCGCCGCCGGTGAGGACGATGCCGCGGTCCATGACGTCGCCGGAGAGCTCCGGCGGGCACTTGTCGAGCGTGGTCTTCACGGCGTCGACGATCGCGTTGACCGGCTCCTCGATGGCCTTGCGGACCTCGGCTGCCGAGATGACCACGGTCTTGGGCAGTCCGGAGACCAGGTCGCGGCCACGGATCTCGGTGTGCTCGTCCTTCTTCAGGTCGTCCGCCGAGCCGATGGTGATCTTGATCTGCTCGGCCGATCGCTCGCCCAGGAGGAGCGAGTACTCCTTCTTGATGTGCTGGATGATCGCGTTGTCCAGTTCGTCGCCGGCGACCCGGATCGACTGGGCGGTGACGATGCCGCCGAGCGAGATGACCGCGACCTCGGTGGTGCCGCCGCCGATGTCGACGACCATGTTGCCGGTGGCCTCGTGGACCGGCAGCCCGGAGCCGATGGCCGCCGCCATGGGCTCCTCGATGATGTGCACCTGCCGGGCACCGGCCTGCGTCGACGCCTCGATGACGGCGCGGCGCTCGACCCCGGTGATGCCGGAGGGCACGCAGACCACGACCCGCGGACGGGCCAGGTAGCGGCGCTTGTGGATCTTCAGGATGAAGTAGCGGAGCATCCGCTCGGTGATCTCGAAGTCGGCGATCACGCCGTCCTTCAGCGGGCGCACGGCGACGATGTTGCCCGGAGTGCGCCCGATCATCTTCTTGGCCTCGGAGCCGACTGCCAGGATGCCGCCGGTGTTGGTGTTGATGGCCACGACGGACGGCTCGTTCAGTACGATGCCGCGCCCCCTGACGTACACCAGCGTGTTGGCAGTCCCGAGGTCGATAGCCATGTCACGACCGATGAACGACATTGAGTTCCCCTTGTTCCCCATGAGGATGCGTCGGGCCTCCCAGGAAAGCGATGATGGCTTGTTCTGGTCGGCGAGGTGAGCGCTGTGGGCGTGGAAGATTCCATCGTAGTGCCGTGTGGACGGACACCGCGCGAGGGTCCTTCGCCATTGTGGGCGGAACGGGTGGCCGTTCCACTCATGGTGACGTTACGTCGGAGTGATGCGTTCCCGCGACCCCGACTCGTATGCCGAAGGGCGACCGAATTAATTCGGTCGCCCCGGGTCATGAGCGCTGTTCGGCTGATTCGAGGTCAGAAAAGTCCGGGAAAGAAAAGCTTCAGTTCCCGCTCCGCGGACTCCTCCGAGTCCGAGGCGTGGATGAGGTTCTCCCGGACGATCGTGCCGAAGTCGCCCCGGATGGAACCGGGCGCGGCGGCGATCGGGTCGGTGGGCCCGGCCAGTGTACGGATGCCCTCGATGACCCGCTCCCCCTCGGCGACCAGCGCCACGACCGGACCGGACAGCATGAACTCGACGAGCGGCTCGTAGAACGGGCGGCCCACGTGCTCGGCGTAGTGCTGCTCCAGGGTGGCGCGGTCGAGGGTGCGCAGCTCCAGCGCGGTGATCCGCCAGCCGGCCTTGCGCTCGATCCGCCCGACGATCTCGCCGACCAGTCCGCGCCGGACGGCGTCGGGCTTGAGCAGAACGAGGGTGCGCTGGGTCATGGTGTGCGGCTCCTTGCGGGCATGCGGGTGCGGTGAGGCGAGGCTACAGGGCTGTAGGAACGGGTCCGCGACCGGGTTTGGCCAAAGGATGACGGATCAGCCACCGGCGGGGGCCTCCGTCGGCTCCTCCGCGGCCGCCCAGCGGGCCTTGGCCTCGTCGATCTTCCGGCCGTAGTGGACGGAGGCCCACCACAGACCGCCGAAGACCACGCCGAGAACGAACATCATCGGGACGAAGAATCCACTGGCCACCAGGGCGACCTGGAGGGCCCAGCCGAGCTGTGTGCCACCGGGACGGCCGAGCATCCCGCAGAGCAGCACGGAGAGCACCATGCCGATGCCGCAGACCGTCCAGACCGTCGAGGTCGTGAGGTCGTCCGATTTCATCGCGACGAGGCCGGCAAATCCGATCACGAAGAATTCACCGATCAGCGTCGACGCGCAGAGCATTCGCACGGGTCAGCGCCTTCCCAGAAGCAGTCGGGCCTCGCCGACCGTGATCACGGAACCCGTCACGAGCACGCCCGCGCCCGAGTATTCGGCCTCCTCCTCGGCGAGGGTGATCGCCGCCTCCAACGCGTCGTCGAGACGGGGTTCGACCTGGACGCGTTCGTCGCCGAAGACCTCGACGGCGACGGCGGCCAGGGCGTCGGCGTCCATCGCGCGGGGGGTGGAGTTCTGGGTGACGACGACCTCGGCGAAGATCGGCTCGAAGGCTTCGAGAAGGCCCTTGACATCCTTGTCCTCGCTGACGCCGACGACCCCGATGAGCCGGGAGAAGCCGAACGACTCGGTGATCCCGTCGGCGGTGGCACGGGCGCCCGCCGGGTTGTGGGCGGCGTCCAGGACGACGGTCGGGCTGGAGCGGACCACTTCGAGGCGGCCGGGCGAGATCACCGAGGCGAACGCCGCGCGGACCGTGTCGGGGTCGAGCGGGCCGGGCCGCTCGGCACCGACCCCGAAGAACGCCTCCACGGCGCAGAGTGCCACCACCGCGTTGTGCGCCTGGTGGGCGCCGTACAGCGGGAGGAAGACCTCCTCGTACTCGCCGCCGAGCCCGCGCAGTGTCAGCAGCTGGCCGCCGACGGCGACCTCCCGGGAGACCACGCCGAACTCCATGCCCTCGCGGGCGACCGTGGCGTCCACCTCGACGGCCTTCTTCAGCATGACCTGTGCCGCGTCGACCGGCTGCTGCGCGAGGACGACCGTCGCGTCCTGCTTGATGATCCCGGCCTTCTCACCAGCGATCTCGGCGGGCGTGGCGCCCAGCCGGTCGGTGTGGTCCAGCGAGATGGGGGTGATCACGGCGACCGGGGCGTCGATGACGTTCGTCGCGTCCCAGCTGCCGCCCATGCCGACCTCGACGACGGCGACGTCGACCGGTGCGTCGGCGAACGCCGCGTACGCCATGCCCGTCAGCACCTCGAAGAAGGAGAGCCGGTAGGGCTGCCGGCTGTCGACCAGCTCCACGTACGGCTGGATGTCCCGGTACGTCTCGACGAACCGCTCCGGGTCCATCGGGGCGCCGTCCAGGCTGATCCGCTCGGTGATCGACTGGACGTGCGGCGAGGTGTATCGGCCGGTGCGCAGGTCGAAGGCGCCGAGCAGGGCCTCGATCATGCGGGCCGTGCTCGTCTTGCCGTTGGTCCCGGTGATGTGGATCGAGGGGTAGGCGCGCTGCGGCTCGCCGAGCACGTCCATCAGCGCGGCGATGCGCGTGACGGAGGGCTCCAGCTTCGTCTCGCCCCAGCGCCCGGCGAGCTCCTGCTCCACCTCGCGCAGCGCCCTGTCCACCTCGGGGTCGGCGGGGCGGGCGGGGACGGCCTGGCCGTGCGGCGGGCCCGAGCGGGTGCGCAGCGTACGGCTCCCGGCCTCGATCACCGCCAGGTCGGGGTCGCGCTGGGTCGCTTCGTCGACGATGTCCGCGAAGGCGTCGTCGGAATCGGAGGCGTCGTGCCGGTCGGAAGGGCGGGGCTCACTCACGGGGCCAGTCTACGGATCGGCGACGGCGACACGCGCGGCGCCCGGCGGCGGGACGGTGACGGCTCCGGTCGCGGGCCCGGTGACGCGCCGGAGCCCCGGCCGTGCGGTCCCGGGCACGGGCCCAGCCCCGGAGCCCCGGCCGTACGACGTCCGACGGCCGCCGACGGGCTCCCACGTTCCCCTCGTGCGCGGGGAACGGCGAAGCCCCCGCCCTCCCGCGCCTCGGCGGGGGTACGGGGGCTTCGCCAGGGCTCCGCTCAGCCCTGCGGCAGGTTCGCCAGCTGGGCGGTGATCCGCTCGATGTCCGCCTCGGCCTTGGCGAGACGGCCGCGGATCTTGTCGACCACGTTGTCCGGGGCCTTGGCGAGGAACGCCTCGTTGGCCAGCTTGCCGTTGGCCTGGGCCTTCTCCTTCTCGGCGGCGCCCAGGTCCTTCGCCAGGCGCTTGCGCTCGGCCTCGACGTCGATGGTGCCGGACAGGTCGAGGGCGACCGTGGCGCCGGCGACCGGCAGCGACGCGGTGGCGTGGAAGCCGTCCTCGGCGGGCTGGAGGCGCAGCAGCTGGCGGATGGCCGCCTCGTGCGGAGCGAGCACCGTACCGTCGAGGGTGAGTTCGGCCGGGACCTTCTGACCGGGCTGGAGGCCCTGGTCGGAGCGGAACCGACGGACCTCGGTGACGACCTGCTGGACGAGCGCGATCTCCTGCTCGGCCGCTTCGTCGCGGAACCCGCGGTCCTTCGGCCAGTCGGCGACGACCACGGACTCCTTGCCGGTGAGCGTGGTCCACAGCGTCTCGGTGACGAACGGCACGACCGGGTGCAGCAGGCGCAGCATCACGTCGAGGACCTCACCGAGGACCCGGCCGGAGACCTTCGCCTGCTCGCCGCCCGCGAAGAACGTGGTCTTGGACAGCTCGACGTACCAGTCGAAGACCTCGTCCCACGCGAAGTGGTAGAGCGCCTCGCTGAGCTTGGCGAACTGGAAGTCGTCGTAGTACGCGTCGACCTCGGCGACGGTCTTGTCGAGGCGCGACAGGATCCAGCGGTCGGTCACCGACAGCTGCTCGACGGGCGGCAGTGCGCCCTCGACCGTGGCGCCGTTCATCAGCGCGAAGCGCGTGGCGTTCCAGATCTTGTTGGCGAAGTTGCGCGAACCCTGGACCCAGTCCTCGCCGATCGGGACGTCGACGCCGGGGTTGGCGCCGCGCGCCAGGGTGAAGCGCAGCGCGTCGGAGCCGTACTTGTCCATCCAGTCCAGCGGGTTGACCGCGTTGCCGAAGGACTTCGACATCTTCTTGCCGAACTCGTCGCGGACCATGCCGTGCAGGACGACGGTGCGGAAGGGCGGGACGCCGTCGTTGACGTACAGGCCGAACATCATCATCCGGGCGACCCAGAAGAAGAGGATGTCGTAGCCGGTGACCAGGACGGAGTTCGGGTAGAACTTCGCGAGGCTGTCGGTCTTCTCCGGCCAGCCGAGCGTGGAGAACGGCCAGAGGCCGGAGGAGAACCAGGTGTCCAGGACATCGCTGTCCTGCGTCCAGCCCTCGCCCGTGGGGATCTCGTCGTCGGGTCCGACGCAGACGACCTCGCCGTTCGGGCCGTACCAGACGGGGATGCGGTGGCCCCACCACAACTGCCGCGAGATGCACCAGTCGTGGAGGTTGTCGACCCAGTCGAAGTACCGCTTCTCCATCTCCTGCGGATGGATCGCGACCTTGCCGTCGCGGACCGCGTCGCCGGCTGCCTTGGCGAGCGGGCCGACCTTGACCCACCACTGCATGGACAGGCGGGGCTCGATGGTGGTCTTGCAGCGCGAGCAGTGGCCGACGGAGTGGAGGTACGGCCGCTTCTCGGCGACGATCCGGCCCTCGGCGCGCAGGGCGCCGACGATCGCCGAGCGGGCCTCCAGGCGGTCCAGGCCCTGGAAGGGGCCGGGGGTGGTGATGACGGCGTGCTCGTCCATCACGGAGATGGACGGCAGGTCGTGGCGCTGACCGATCTCGAAGTCGTTCGGGTCGTGGGCCGGGGTGACCTTGACGGCGCCGGTGCCGAACTCGGGGTCGACGTGCTCGTCCGCGACGACCGGGATGGAACGGTCGGTCAGCGGCAGCCTGATGAGCTTGCCGATCAGGTGCCGGTAGCGCTCGTCCTCGGGGTGGACGGCGACGGCCGTGTCACCGAGCATGGTCTCGGCGCGGGTGGTGGCGACGACGATGGCGTCGTCCCCGTCGCCGTACTTCATGGAGACGAGCTCGCCGTCATCGTCCTGGTACTCGACCTCGATGTCGGAGATGGCGGTCAGACAGCGGGGGCACCAGTTGATGATGCGCTCGGCGCGGTAGATCAGCTCGTCGTCGTAGAGCCGCTTGAAGATGGTCTGGACGGCCTGGGACAGCCCCTCGTCCATGGTGAAGCGCTCGCGGGACCAGGCGACGCCGTCACCCAGACGGCGCATCTGGCCGGAGATCTGTCCGCCGGACTCGTTCTTCCACTTCCAGACGCGCTCGACGAAGGCCTCGCGGCCGAGGTCGTGGCGGGACTTGCCCTCCTTGCCCAGCTCGCGCTCGACGACGTTCTGGGTGGCGATGCCGGCGTGGTCCATGCCCGGCTGCCACAGCGTCTCGTGGCCCTGCATGCGCTTGCGGCGCGCGAGGGCGTCGATGAGCGTGTGCTCGAAGGCGTGGCCCAGATGGAGGCTGCCCGTGACGTTCGGCGGCGGGATGACGACCGCGTACGGCGGCTTGTCGCTCTTCGCGTCCGCCTCGAAGTAACCCCGTTCTACCCAGCGCTCGTACAGCTTCCCCTCTACCTCGGCCGGTGCGTACTGGGTCGGCAGTTCGGGGTTGCTGGCTGGCGTCTGCTGAGTGTTCTCGGTCACGGGGGACAGTTTACGGCTGTCACAGTCGTGCGCCGAAACCGGTTTGTTCGGTAACGGTGTACCACCCGATCGCCCATACGGGCGCCCTTTCCGTCAGGATGTTCGGAACACATAAGCATCACAACACCTCCGGTGAGCACTTCCGAACAGGGGACACCGCACATGAGCCACAACCAGCCCGGTCCGTACGGCCAGCAGCCTCCGCAGGGTCAGCCCAACCCCTACGGGGCCCAGCCGCCGCAGGGCCGGCCCGGACCGTACGGCCAGCAGCCGGGTCCCTACGGGCAGCCCCCGCAGGGCCAGCCCGGTTACGGCTACCCGCAGCAGGCCCCGGGCCCGCAGGGCGTCCCCCCGCAGCAGCCCCAGCCGGGCTACGGCCACCCGCAGCCCCAGCAGCCCGGCCCCTACGGCCAGCAGCCGCCCACTCCCCCGTACGGCCAGGCTCCGTACGGCGGCCAGATGCCGGTACCACCGCCCCAGCCGAAGAAGAAGACGGGCCTGGTCGTCGGCGGCATCGTGCTGGCACTCGCGGTCATCGGCGGCGGGGTGTACTTCGTGCTGTCGGGCAGCGGCGGCGCGAGCAACAGCGATGTCGCGGACTCCACCAAGGGCTACAAGATCACGGCGGCGGAGTCGGTGGACGACTACAAGAAGGCCCCGTCCGGCTCGGCACGGACCGAGGGCCCCCTGACCGGCGAGGCCAAGACCAGGGCCAACAATCTGGGCATCGAGAACCCCCAGCAGGTCGTCGCTTCGTACCAGTCCGGTTCCGAGACCGACCTGACGAACATGAAGTCCCTGACCTTCTCGGGCATCTGGGGTGAGGTCACCGACCCCGCGAAGGTCATCAACAGCGCCTTCACCGACGCCGAGTCGCTGTACAAGAAGGACGACAAGGACATGGAGGCCGAGCTCGACGGCAGCCCCAGGGCGGTCACCCCGGCGGGCTTCAAGGGCGCCCTGATGAAGTGCCAGGACATGAAGGTGACCAACAAGAAGGGCGACGGCACTCCCCAGAACGGCCCCAAGGAGTTCACGGTCCCCATCTGCGTCTGGGCCGACTACAGCACGGTCGGCACCGTCGTCGGCATCGACCTGAAGCTCGCCATGGCCGGCAAGGGTATGCCCCAGGACTCGCTGGCCGCCCTGACCGCCAAGCTCTACAACACGTCCCGCACCAAGCTCTGACCGCACCACGACACCACGAGGGGCGCCCGGCAGACGGATCTGCCGGGCGCCCCTCGGGTATGCGGGCCGCTACGCGGACTTCTCGTGGCGTCCGCCGTCGTTCTTGCCGATCGTGCGCGGCTCGCGCGGAACCAGCGTCGGGTTCACGTTGTCGCGGACGACGTCCGCGGTGATGACGACGCGGGCGACGTCCTTGCGGGACGGCACCTCGTACATCACCGACTGGAGGACCTCCTCCATGATGGCCCGCAGGCCACGCGCGCCCGTGCCGCGCAGGATCGCCTGGTCGGCGATGGCCTCCAGGGCCGGGCGGTCGAAGTCCAGCTCCACACCGTCGAGTTCGAAGAGACGTTGGTACTGCTTCACCAGGGCGTTACGCGGCTCGACCAGGATCTTGAGCAGCGCCTCGCGGTCCAGGTTGTGGACCGAGGTGAGGACGGGGAGACGGCCGATGAACTCCGGGATCATCCCGAACTTCACCAGGTCCTCCGGCATGACCTCCTGGAACTGGTCGCTCGCCTCGATCTCGCGCTTGGAGCGGATCGTCGCACCGAAGCCGATGCCCTTGGCGCCGGCGCGCGACTCGATGATCCTCTCCAGCCCGGAGAAGGCACCGCCCACGATGAACAGCACGTTCGTCGTGTCGATCTGGATGAACTCCTGGTGCGGGTGCTTCCGGCCGCCCTGCGGCGGGACGGAGGCGGTGGTGCCCTCCAGGATCTTCAGCAGGGCCTGCTGGACGCCCTCACCGGAGACGTCACGGGTGATCGACGGGTTCTCGCTCTTGCGGGCGACCTTGTCGATCTCGTCGATGTAGATGATCCCGGTCTCGGCCTTCTTGACGTCGTAGTCCGCCGCCTGGATCAGCTTGAGCAGGATGTTCTCGACGTCCTCGCCGACGTAGCCGGCCTCCGTCAGCGCCGTCGCGTCGGCGATGGCGAACGGGACGTTGAGCATGCGGGCCAGGGTCTGCGCGAGCAGCGTCTTCCCGGAGCCCGTGGGGCCCAGCAGAAGGATGTTGGACTTGGCCAGCTCGATGGCGTCGTCACGGCCCTGCGCGCCGCCGTTCTCGCCCGCCTGGACCCGCTTGTAGTGGTTGTACACAGCGACCGAGAGGGCCTTCTTCGCGGGCTCCTGCCCGACGACGTACCCCTCGAGGAACTCGTAGATCTCGCGCGGCTTGGGGAGTTCCTCCCACCGCACCTCGGAGGTCTCCGCGAGCTCCTCCTCGATGATCTCGTTGCAGAGATCGATGCACTCGTCGCAGATGTACACACCGGGTCCCGCGATGAGCTTCTTCACCTGCTTCTGGCTCTTTCCGCAGAACGAGCACTTGAGCAGATCGCCGCCATCACCGATGCGTGCCACGAGGTGCTTCCCCTTCGCCTGGGAGCAGCTTGGTTCAGCGGCTCCTGGTGCCTCTATCCGACGGTACCTTGCCTTGCCCCCCGTTCGGGCCCCCCTTGGCGCGGTTCACGCGGTTCGCGCGGTCCAAGCGTCATCAAACCGCCCGAATCCGCCGCGCCAAGGGCTGAAGGCCGACGTCAGGCGGCCGCTCCGGCCGTGCTCTTGCGGGTCGAGACGATCTGGTCGATCAGACCGTAGGCGAGGGCGTCCTCGGCGGTCAGGATCTTGTCGCGCTCGATGTCGTCGCGGATCTTCTCCAGCGGCGTGGTGGAGTGCTTGGCCAGCAGCTCCTCCAGCTGGGTGCGCATCCGCAGGATCTCGTTGGCCGCGATCTCCAGGTCGGAGAGCTGCTCACGGCCGGTCTGCGAGGACGGCTGGTGGATCAGCACCCGCGCGTTGGGCAGGGCCATCCGCTTGCCGGGCGTGCCCGCGGCGAGCAGGACGGCCGCGGCCGAGGCGGCCTGGCCCATGCAGACGGTCTGGATGTCCGGCTTCACGAACTGCATCGTGTCGTAGATCGCGGTGAGCGCGGTGAACGAGCCGCCGGGGCTGTTGATGTAGACGGAGATGTCACGGTCCGGGTCCATCGACTCCAGGCACAGCAGCTGGGCCATGACGTCGTTGGCCGAGGCGTCGTCGATCTGCACGCCGAGGAAGATCACGCGCTCCTCGAAGAGCTTCGCGTACGGGTCGTACTCGCGCACGCCCTGCGAGGTGCGCTCCACGAAGCGCGGGACGATGTAGCGGTTGTCCACCTGCGGGCCGGTGTAGAGGCCGCTCGCGGAGGCGCCGGGGAAGTTGTTCATGTGGGTGTTCACCATCCTGGTGGCGTTCTGTGGCTGGGTGTCTCGGCGTACGAGAGGTGCGCGCGGCGCGGAGCCGATCCGGTGGGTGCCGGATCAGGCGCCGGTGCCGCCGCCGCCCGGAACGCCCGACGCGAACGAGATGATCTCGTCGATGAGGCCGTACTCCTTGGCCTCCTCCGCGGTGTACCAGCGGTCGCGGTCGCCGTCGCGGATGATCGTCTCGACCGTCTGGCCGGAGTGTCGGGCGGTGATCTCCGCCATCCGCTGCTTGGTGCGCAGCAGGTACTGGGCCTGGATCTTGATGTCGGAGGCCGTACCGCCGATGCCGGCCGAACCCTGGTGCATGAGGATGTCGGTGTTCGGGAGCGCGAAGCGCTTGCCCGCGGTACCGCCGGTCAGCAGGAACTGGCCCATCGAGGCCGCCATGCCCATGCCGATGGTGACCACGTCGTTCGGGATGTACTGCATGGTGTCGTAGACCGCCATGCCAGCCGTCACCGAGCCGCCGGGGCTGTTGATGTAGAGGTAGATGTCCTTGTCCGGCTCGGCGGCGAGAAGAAGCAGCTGCGCGGTGATCTTGTTGGCGATCTCGTCGTCGACCTGCTGGCCGAGGAAGATGATGCGTTCGCCGAGCAGCCGGCTGTAGACCTGGTCGCCGAGTCCTCCACCGATGGACGGCTCTCCGGCGGCGTAAGGCATCAGATTCGTCACGTGTCCACCTGCTCGTCTCTGACGGCTCCGGCCGTCTCAGCGTCTTCGTACCGGGTGGGCGGGGACTCCCCTGCCCTTCCTATTCATGGACCCTAACGCGCAGGTGGGACAACGCCATCCCGCTTCCCCAACTGTTCGCTGGGAGCGCAAGCTCCGCAGTCCGCACAAGGGTTGTGGGCCATCGCGCGCCTGCCGCCGACGGCCTCGACCGGTGGTCCGCCGGTCGAAGCCGACGGGCTCCGGACGCACAGCGTCCGGAGCCCGTCGTACGGATCATGCGAGGCTCAGGCCTCGTTCTTCTCCGCGGCGGCCTCGGTCTTCTCCTCCGCCTTCTCGGCGGCGTCGGTGGCTGCCTCGGCGACGGCCTCGGCGGAGCCGTCGGCGGCCTCGACCGTCTCGATGGCCTCCTCCTCGTCCTCCAGGTCGACGGTCTCACCGTTGGTGTCGACGACCTTGGCGGCCTCGACGACCACGGCCAGCGCCTTGCCGCGGGCGACCTCGCCGACGAGCATCGGCACCTGGCCGCCCTCGACGACCGCCTGGGCGAACTGGTCGGGGCTCATGCCGGAGGAGGCGGCACGGCGCATGAGGTGCTCGGTGAGCTCCTCCTGGTTGACGTTCAGCTTCTCCTTGTTGACGATCTCGTCCAGGAGGAACTGGGTCTTGATGCCCTTGACCGCCTGCTCGGAGGTCTCGGTCTCGAACTCCTCGACCGTCTTGCCCTGGATCTCCAGGTACTTGTCGAGGGTCAGGCCCATCTGACCGAGCTGGTGGTGCTCCAGGTTGTGCCGACGGGTCTGGACCTCGTCCGCCAGGAGCTTCTCCGGGATCGGGACCTCGGCCAGCTCCAGCAGGGCGTCCAGGACGCGCTCCTGGGCCTGGGTGGCCTGCTCGTACTGGCGGCTCTCCTCGAGGCGCTTGCGGCTGTCCGCCTTCAGCTCGTCGAGGGTGTCGAACTCGCTCGCCATCTGGGCGAACTCGTCGTCCAGCTCGGGGAGCTCACGGGCGGCGACGGCGGTGACCTTGACGGTGACCTCGGCCTCCTTGCCGGCGGCCGAGCCGCCCTTCAGCTCGGAGGTGAAGGTGGCCTCGCCACCCGCCTCCAGGCCGGTGACGGCGGCGTCGATGCCGTCGAGGAGCTCACCGGAACCGATGGTGTACGAGACACCCTCGGCGATGCCGTCCTCCAGGACCTCGCCGTCGACCTTCGCCTGCAGGTCGACCGTCACGACGTCGCCCTCGGCGGCGGCGCGCTCGACCGGGCTGGTGGAGGCGAAGCGCTCGCGGAGCTGCTCCACGGCCTTCTCGACGTCCTCGTCGCCGACCGCGACGGCGTCGACGGTGACCTCGATGCCGGAGTAGTCCGGGATCTCGATCTCGGGGCGTACGTCAACCTCGGCGGTGAAGGCCAGCAGCTCGCCGTCCTTCAGCTCGGTGATGTCGACCTCGGGCTGGCCGAGGACGTTGAGCTCACCCTCGTTGACGGCCTCGGTGTAGAACTTCGGAAGCGCGTCGTTGACGGCCTCCTCCAGCACCGCGCCGCGGCCGAACCGCTGGTCGATGACCCGCGCGGGGATCTTGCCCTTGCGGAAGCCCTTCACCGTGACCTGCTGGTTGATCTTCTTGTACGCCGCGTCGAGGCTGTCCTTGAGCTCCTCGAAGGGCACCTCGACAGTGAGCCGAACCCGGGTCGGGTTCAGGGTCTCCACGGCGCTCTTCACGGTTCGGTCTCCTTGTGGCTGACTTCTTGGGGTTCTGCTCCGCCGCACGGGAGGCGGCTTCGCGGACCGAGCCCGGTACATCAGACACACGGGCACGCATTTTGCATAGTAACGGCAAGGAGACGGACTCCCACAATGCGCTCTCGCCGTGCTCCGCGATCCCGCCGGGGCGATCCCGGCCGGTCCTGCCGGTGGTTCCGTGATCTTGCCGGGTGGTCCGTGTACGTGCCGGTGGTCGGGGTGGCCGGATTCGAACCGACGACCTTCCGCTCCCAAAGCGGACGCGCTACCAAGCTGCGCCACACCCCGTCGGTGCGACACGTAGGGTACATGCAGACAGGCGGTGCATCGGCCGCTTTGCCCGAGCGGCTCGCAACGGGCGGCTGGCGCGGGTCGCGTTCCGGACGCGACGACCGGAGGAGCGGCTATCAGGTGTGCGGGCAGCTCCCACGACCCGCTACGATGCTTCTCGTGCCGCCGGTCACCGGACCAGCGGTGCGACGTATGCGGGCGTAGCTCAATGGTAGAGCCCTAGTCTTCCAAACTAGCTACGCGGGTTCGATTCCCGTCGCCCGCTCCACGCCCGGGCCCGGTCCGACGAGATCTCGTCGGACCGGGCCCTTCGCGTCGGAACCGTCCGCGCCCGCGATTGCCCTCGGGGCCGGGATGCGGACCGTGGCGGGGTCAGAAGCTGATCTGGTTGATGGTGTGCGCTATCGAGTCCATGAAGCGCTGGATCGTCGGCGCCAGGCCGGTCGAGGCGAGGAAGAAGCCGAAGAGGGCGGCGACGACCGCGGGGCCGGCCTTGATGGATCCGCCTCGGATCATGACCACCAGGACGATCGCCAACATCAGCACCACAGACAGCGAAATGGCCACAACTGATCACACCCTCGGTCGGTCCGCCTTGCCGGCCCGGAGGCGTGCGGCCGAGCACCCCTCCGATCCGTCCATCGTGCCATCAACTCCCCTCCGGCCGCCGCCGAGTGACGGATCGCACTGACAGGATCACGCCACCCTTGCGCCCCCGCGCCTCACGTGCGCCCTCGGGTGCACAGCCGCACGGGCCCCAAGCCGCACGGGCCCCACACCGCGGTGATCCGGCCACGAGCCCGCGCCCCTGTGAATCGCCTGTGCGTCGAATCGTCTGCGCGCCGAATCGCCTCTGCGCCGAATCACCTGTGTACCGAATCACCCGCGAGTCGGGAAATCACAACAGCGCATGAACATAATGGTTTCCGCATCCGCACACTTCATTCACATGCAATTCTCAGATTCGCGCACCGCGAAATTCTCCCCACCAAAGAGTCTTCCATATGCCCCGCTCAAGGGGGATAAATACGGGCATATCAGGCAGTACTCCGCGGTTTCGCCAGCGAGTGGACGCGGACATGTAATTCCAGCAGGCGGTTTTACGAATTACGATCGGGGCGTCTATGGTGCTTTGGATGTTCCAAGCTCCGAACGTATTTCAGAGGGCCCCGCTCCCATCGGCGACCCGGGAGTCGGAGCCCAGACACCAAGGGCCGATTTCCTCTGCGACAGCGGCCGGTACCGCGACGGCCGATCCCGCGACGGCCCCGCACGGGAATCCGGCGGCGGCTCCGACGAAGAAGCGGGATCCCTACTTCGACAACGTCAAATATCTCGCCATCGTGCTCGTGGCGATGGCACACGCGTGGGAACCGGTGATGGAGGGAAGCCGGACCGCCCGCGCGCTGTACATGGTCGCGTACACCTTTCACATGCCGGCGTTCATCGTCGTCTCCGGATATTTCTCCCGCTCGTTCGACATGTCGGCCGCCAAGGTGAAGCGTCTGGTCACCGGAGTCGCCGTGCCGTACGTGGTGTTCGAGACGGCGTATTCACTGTTCAAGCGATACGCGGACGACACTCCCGATCATCCGATCAGCCTGGTCGACCCCTGGTACCTCACCTGGTTCCTGGTCGCCCTGTTCGTCTGGCGCCTCACCACACCGCTGTGGCAGTCGCTGCGCCATCCGCTTCCGGTGGCGCTCGTCGTCGCCGTGCTCGCCTCCTTCTCACCGACCATCGGCGACGATCTCGACCTCCAACGCGTGCTCCAGTTCCTGCCGTTCTTCGTGCTCGGTCTCCGGCTGAGGCCCGAGCACTTCGACCTGGTGCGCCGGCGCGAGGTGCGGATGCTCGCCCCGGCCGTGTTCGCCGCGGCCGCGGTGTTCGCGTACTGGGCGGCGCCGCGGATGCAGCTGGGCTGGTTCTACCGCAGCAACAGCGCGCAGGAGATGGGCGCTCCGTGGTGGTCGGGCGCCGTGATGACCCTGCTCATGTTCGGCTGTGCGCTGTTGCTCACCGTCGCCTTCCTGTCCCTGGTGCCGCGCCGTCGCACCTGGTTCACGGTGCTGGGCGCCGGGACCATCTGCGGCTATCTGCTGCACGGTTTCCTGGTCAAGGGCGCCGGATACGCCGGGCTGTTCGACGCCTACGACTGGCTGTCGTCGCCCGCCGGGCTGGTGCTCGTCTCCGTGGCGGCGGCCGGTGCGGTGACGCTGATGTGCACGCCTCCGGTGCGGCGGCTGCTGCGCCCGGTGACCGAGCCGGGGATGGAGTGGGCGTTCCGGCGGGGCGGTCCCGGACGCTGATGCGGTACGGACGGGTCCTCGGGGCGAACGCCTCGCCCCGGACCCGTTCACCGCCCCGGACCGGTTCACCGTTCCGGACCGGCTCCTTGTCAGCGATCGGTTCCGTGCCGGGGGCGGTCGCTCGCGGGATCGGCTCCTTCTCCGGGATCAGTCCTCGCCACGTTGGCTTGAATTCAGTGCATGGTGGGCGATTCGCCCGAGGTGAGGCCGAGCAGTCGCCGGACGTGTGCATACTTTTCGGTCAGCCGGGTACGGGTCGCCGGTTCCAGTACGGCGAGGCGGACCGGATCCGCGTTGTGCGCCAGGTCGGACTCCTTGATCAGCAGGGCGCCCGGGGTGTCGAGAATGCGCCGGGTGTACGCGCCGAGGTCCTCGCCGTCGCGCTTGGTGACGGCGAGGACCATGTCCTTGACCTGCTGCGGAAGTGCGGCCCCGGCCAGCCATTCCTCCGACAGGACCTCGTCCTCGACGGCGTCGTGCAGCCAGGCGGCGGCGATCTGTTCGTCGGTTCCGCCCCTGGCCCGGACCCCCTCGGCGACGGCGTGAAGGTGTTCCGCGTAGGGGCGTCCGGCCTTGTCCGTCTGCGTGCGGTGGGCGGCGCGGGCGATCGCCTCGACTTCGGCCAGGTCCAGGTTTCTGCGTGGCGTGGTCATGACCCGACTCTAGGACAGAGCCCTAGGGCCGGGCGGCCGCCCCGCGCAGGGCCGCCCGGGCCGGGATCGTCGCGGCGGCGAGCCCGAGCCCGAGAGTCACTGCGACGAAGGTCCCGTACAACACCGGAGGGACGTACGGGGGTTCACCGGTCAGCCCCTTCATCATCGGATTCAGCGTGGCCAGTGCGATGGCGGTGCCGAGCCCGGCCCCGGCCACGGTGACGAGCAGTGCCTCCCAGCGGATCATGCCCATGATCTGGCGGCGGGTGGAGCCGACGAGGCGGAGCAGGGTCAGTTCGCGGCGGCGGTCGAGCACGGTCATCACCAGGGTGTTGACGGCGGCGACGGCGGCGAATCCGCCGAGGACCGCGGCCATGACGGTGTTGGCCCAGGCGTTGAACTCGCGGTCGCGGTCCCGCGCGGCGGCGTAGCCGGAGGCGTCGGTGACGGTGCCGAGCGCGGCGAGCTTCCGCGCCGCGGCGGGGGTGGCCCGCACCAGCAGTTCGGAGGCGTACGGCGCGGTGACGCGGGTTTCGAGGTCCGCGGCGGGGAGCGTGACGAGGCTGGTGCCCAGGCCGCGGCCGTAGACGGCGACGATCTTCGGGGTCGTCCGGGTGCCGTCCGGGAGGCGCAGTTCGAGGCGGTCGCCCGTCGTCCGGCCTGCGGAGTCGGCGAGGGTGGTGTCGATGGCCACGGTGCCGGGGCGCAGGCCGTCGAGCGAGCCGGTCCGGACGTCGAGGTCCTGGACCTCGGCCAGCTCCTCGCCGGTGCCGATCACGCCCTGCGCGGAACTGCTGCTCATCATGCGTCCCTCGCCCGAGCCGGTGGTCACCAGGACGGAGGTGCGGAGCAGGCCGACGGCGGTGGAGACCCCCGGGACGGCGGTGGCACGTGCGGTGGCGTCGGAGGCGAGTCCCCCGGGGGCGGTGACGACGTGGTCGGCGATGACGGCGTCGCGCTGCTGGTGCGCGATCACCCGCTCCTCGCTGGTGTGCATGAACACGAGCGTGGAGGAGAAGGCCATGGCGAGCACGATCGGGGTGATCGCGGAGGCCAGTCGCCGGGAGTTCGTACGGGAGTTGGCGGCGGCCAGCGAGCCGGAGGCACCGGCACCGCGCAGCGGGAGGCCGATGACGACGGCGCAGAGCCGTGCGATCAGCGGGCCGAGCAGGCCGACGGCGAGCATGAAGAGCATGACGACGCCGAGCGCGGCGTTCGCCGCGTCCTCGCCGCTGTCGGCCCCCGCGACACCGGCGAGGGCGATGCCGCCGACGAGCGCGGCGATGCCGAGCGGGGTCCGGATCCAGCCGTACGGCGGCTGTTCGACCGCGGACTGCGCGAGGGCGAGCCCGGGTTGGGTCCGGGACGGGCGGCGGGCGGCGAAGTAACCGGCGGCGAGCGCGGTGAGCATGGTGGTGGCCGTGGCGATGGACAGCGGCAGCCAGGACACGTGCAGGACGACCGCCTCGGGGACGGCGCCCTTGTCCCGGAGCTGCCCGAACCACCAGTGGGCCAGGACGGTTCCGGGCAGGCAGCCGAGTGCTCCGGCGAGCGGCGCGATGAGCAGCGACTCGCAGGCGATGGCGCGGCGCAGCTGGCCGGGGGTGGCCCCGATGGCACGCAGCATGGCGAATTCGCGCCTGCGCTGGCCGACGGAGAGAGCGACCGTGCCGGCGGCGGTGAAGACGGCGACCGTGGTCGCGACGCCGCCGAAGGAGCCGCCGAGCGCGATGAGGAGTTCCTCGGCGTTCGCGAGGCCCGGGTCCTCGACGCCTCCGCGGTCGTCGCCGGTGTGGACCCGGGCCCCGGCGGTGTGGCCGACGCTCGCGCGTACCCGGTCGGCGAGGGCTTCGCTGTCGGTGCCGGGGGCGGCGAGCACGGCGATGGCGTCGACCCGGCCAGGGTGGCCGGACAGCCTCACGGCCTCGCGGTCGCCGAACCAGACGGTTCCGGTTCCGCCGCCGTTCTCGGTGGTGGCCGGGGCGTCGGCGGTGCCCGAGACGCGGAACCTCCCGGCGCCCGCGGGGGTGTCGAGGGCGAGGGTGTCGCCGACCCGCGCCCCGGTGCCGGCGGGGACGACGACCTCGCCGGTGCGGGGGGCCTCGCCGGTGAGCAGCCGGGTGCCGGTGAGGGCGGCGGAGCCCCAGCCGTGGGCGGTGAGGGGGGCGCCGTCCCGGCGTACGGGGTAGCCGACGTCGCCGATCGCGGTGGCCGCGCCGGGGACCGAGGCCGCCCTGTCCACCAGGGACTCGGGGAGTCGTGCGGTGTCCGGTACGAGCGCGCCCAGGTCGACCTCGCTCTCGCCGCTTCCGATCGTCATGTGGACCCGCTGGTCGGCGGCGACCACGACGGGTGCCTTCGCGTAGCGGTCGGCGGGGACGGAGGCGCGCAGGCCGGTCTCCAGCAGGATGCCGCAGGCGGAGACGATCGCGGCGGCCAGCAGGAGGGCGACGAACGTGCCGACGAACGCCGCGGGCCTGAAGCGGACGGCCGCGCGGGCGAGGCCGTTGGGAACGCGTGGAATGAACATCAGGCCGCCGCTCCCGCACGGGCGCGGGCGGTGGCGTCGCCCTGGGCGGCCGGCGCGGTCGCCGTGGTCAGCGCGGTCAGCCGGGCGGCGATCCGTGCGGCGTCGGCGCGCGGCAGGCTGTCCACGATCGACCCGTCGGCCAGGAAGAGGACCCGGTCGGCCCAGGCGGCGGCGGCCGGGTCGTGGGTGACCATGACCACGGTGGCGCCAAGGACGTCCACCGCGTGCCGGAGCAGGCCGAGGATCTCGGCGGCGGTGGTGGTGTCGAGTGCGCCGGTCGGCTCGTCCGCGAAGATCACGTCGGGGCGGGTGATCAGGGCGCGGGCGACGGCGACGCGCTGCTGCTGGCCGCCCGAGAGTTCGCCGGGGCGGCGGGCCCCCTTGTCGCCGAGGCCCACCGCGGCGAGCATCTCGGCCGCGGCGCGGCGGCTGCCGGCGCCACCGGTGCGCTGTCCGGCCAGGCGCAGGGGCAGCAGGACGTTCTGCTCGACCGTCAGGGACGGGAGCAGGTTGAACGCCTGGAAGACGAAGCCGAGACGGGTGCGTCGCAGTTCGGTGAGGCGGTTCTCCTTCATCCCGGTGATCTCGGTGCCGCCGAGGCGGACGGAGCCGGCGGTGGGGCGGTCGAGCCCGGCCGCGCACTGCAGGAAGGTCGACTTCCCGGAGCCGGAGGGGCCCATGACGGCGGTGAAGCCGGAGCGCGGGAGGGCGAGGTCGATGCCCCGCAGGGCGTGCACGGCCGCCTTGCCCCGGCCGTACTGCCGCCGGACACCGCGCAGTTCGACCGCGAACTCCGTGCGGTCCGGGCGGTCGGTGACGTCCGCGGACTCCGAGCGGCCCATGAGGTCCGTGCGGTACGCCGGCTCCGTGCCGTCGGTGAATTCCCTGCCGCCGCTCCGCACGCCCCGCTCGTCCCACGCGTTCTGCTCGTCCCGCTTCTGCGCGCCCTGCCTGGTGCGTCGCAGCGCCATGATGTCCGCCTTCCGTTGCTCACCGGCCGCTTCTCCGGCCGGCGATTCGAACGTACGGACATGGGGCAGGCGCGGACCATGGCGGCTACTGGCGGATCGGGGGTGGGGCAAACCCGAGGTCAGCGATCGGGAGCCCGGGCCATAGTTACAACGTCAATTGTTCGGTAAACTAATTACTGACGAATCCTTGACGCTCTCTTGACCCGAAGAAGGATCAGGCTCATCGGACACGCAGACACGCTCATCGCCATGGGCGGCGCCTTCCTCGCCGCCGCCGTTCTCGCCCGTGTCGGCAGCCGCATCGGACTGCCGACCATTCCCCTGTTCATCCTGGCCGGGATCCTGCTCGGCCCGCACACCCCAGGCATCGTGCTGGTCGCCGACCCGCACGACCTGGAGATGCTCTCGGCACTCGGCCTGGTGCTGCTGCTCTTCTACCTCGGCCTCGAATTCCACCTCGACGACCTCAAGGCAGGCGGCCGCAAGATGGTCGTCGCGGGCTCCGTCTACCTGCTCCTGAACGTGGGGGCCGGGCTCGGATTCGGCTTCGCGCTGGGCTGGGGCACCTCGGAGGCCCTGGTCATGGCCGGGGTCATCGGCATCTCCTCGTCGGCCATCGTGACCAAGATCCTCGTCGACACGAGGCGTCTGGGGAGCCCGGAGACCAAGACGATCCTCGGCATCATCGTGGTCGACGACATCTTCCTCGCCCTCTACCTCGCCGCGCTCCAGCCGATCCTGTCGCGTTCGGACAGCCTCGGCGCCGCGCTTCTCGACGGGGGCAAGGCGTTCGGCTTCCTGCTGCTCCTGGCGCTCAGCGCCCGGTTCGGCACGAAGCTCGTCAGCAGGCTCATCCACACCTCGGACGACGAGCTGCTCGTCATCTCCTTCCTCGGTGCCGCCGTGCTCGTCGCCGGGGTGTCCGAATGGTTCGGGGTCGCGGACGCGATCGGCGCGTTCATGATGGGTCTGATGCTCGGCAGCACGACGTCCGGCGGGCGCATCCTCAAGCTGGTCCATCCGCTGCGCGACGCCTTCGGGGCGATCTTCTTCTTCGCCTTCGGGCTGTCCATCAACCCCGGCGACCTGCCGGGCGTGCTGTGGCCGGTGCTGGCCGCCGTGGTGCTGACCGTGGTGATGAACGTGCTCTCCGGCATGGTCTCGGCACGTGTCTACGGCTTCGGCGCGCAGGCCGCGGCGAACATCTCGACCACGCTGACGGCCCGCGGCGAGTTCGCCCTGATCCTCGCCACGATGGCCGCGGGCGCGGGGCTGGACGAACGGCTCCCGCCGTTCATCGCCGGTTACGTGCTCGTCCTCGCGGTCCTGTCGCCGCTGGCCGCCGGACGCTCGCACTGGCTGGCCCGCCTCCTGCCGGGCGGCCGGGACCGGGGTCCGGACCAGGGCAGCGGCGGTGGTCGTGGCGACGACAGCACCGAAGAGGTCCCGGTCCCGGCCTGAGACGTACGAGCGGGCGGCCGGTTCGTCGGCGGGTGCCGGGCCGGTGCCCGGACCGCCGGGCCCGGCGCGCGGGCCGCGGACCGCTCGGGTGCCGTACGCCTACGGCTCGGGGTGCGCCCGGCTCGGACGGCCCGTCCGGTACCGGGCGCCGACGGCGGGGTCAGGCGGTCCGCGACAGCAGCAGCAGCGCCCGGTCGTCGTTGACGTCCTTGGCGCACGCCTCGATCAGATGCCAGGCCGCGCCCTCGAATCCGGTCGTGACATGGCGGTCGGCCTCGCCGGTCAGCCGGTCGATGCCCTCCGCGATGTCACGGTCGGACGCCTCCACCAGGCCGTCGGTGAACAGCATCAGCACGTCACCGGGGGCCAGCGAGCCCTTCACGGCGTCGAACTGCGCCCCGTCGTAGACCCCGAGGAGCGGACCCTCGGCGGCCTTCTCCTCCCACTGGCCGCTGCCCGAGTGGAGTTGCAGGGCCGGCGGGTGCCCCGCGGAGAAGAGTTCGTAGTCGCCCGATTCGAGGTCCAGGACCAGATGGATCGAGGTGGCGAAGCCCTCCTCCCAGTCCTGGCGCAGCAGATAGCCGTTGGCCGCGGGCAGGAAGCCGTGCGGGGGCAGCGAGCCGAGGAGACCGCCGAAGGCGCCGGACAGCAGCAGGGCGCGCGAGCCCGCGTCCATGCCCTTGCCGGACACGTCGGTGAGGACGGCCTCCAGGGTCCGGCCGCCGTTCGTACGGGCCGCGACCACGAAGTCGCCGGAGAAGGACTGCCCGCCCGCCGGACGCAGCGCCATCTCGCGGTGCCAGCCCTGCGGAAGCCGGGGCAGGGCGCTCTGCACCCGGATGCGTTCACGCAGGTCGAAGAGCATGGTGCTGCCGCGTCGCCACGGCACCCCGACCCTCGCCCGGAACTGGGCGAGGACCAGCCCGAAGAAGCCGCAGGCCGCGACCACCAGGACGATGCCGGGCGTCACCCGGGCCGGACCGTCCTCGTACGGGCCGAGTCCGAGCGACTCCACGATCAGGGCCAGGGCGGCGGTCGCGTAGACGCCGAGCAGGCTCGCGGGGCGCAGCAGCAGACCTCCCGCCACGATCGGCAGGCCGAGCGCCGCCGGTGAGAACCACACAGGGTTCAGCAGGGTGGCGCAGGTGATGGCCGGAACGGTGAGCAGCAGACCGGCCAGCGCGATCCAGTCGGCCCCGTCGCCCCGGAAGTAGTCGACCCCGGCTTTGCGCAGCGCGATGCGCGCCCGGTGCACCGATTTCCGCAATCGGGCCGGGTACGTCTCTGCTCCTGCGCGACGGGCCATTGCGGGGACCCTATCCACCCGACGGCTTCCGGTGCAGGGGGACCCCGTGACAATGCGTTCGAAATCGGGTCGACCAGGTGCTGCGCCCCTGATAGGTATGAATCATGACGACCGAGCTTCGCGTACTGCGCCCCTCCGAGTGGAACCAATGGTTCGAGTCCCTGGAACTCGCGTTCGGCGGAGTCGCGGAGCCACCGGAACAGCGTGAGCTGGACGAGCAACTGACCGAGCCCGAGCGGTCGCTCGGCATCTGGGACGGTTCCGACGTGGTCGCCACGGCGGGGGCGTTCAGCTTCCGGGTCGCCGTGCCGGGCGGGGCGCTGGTGCCCGCCGCCGGGGTCACGATGGTGAGCGTCGCGTCCACGCACCGCAGGCGCGGGCTGCTGACCTCCATGATGCGCCGGCAGCTCGACGACGTCCGGGCGCTGGGTGAGCCGTTCGCCGTTCTGACGGCGTCGGAGCCCGTGATCTACGGCCGGTTCGGCTACGGGGCGGCCAGCCGACAGATGTCCCTGACGATCGACACGGACCGGGTGCGGCTGACGGTGCCGGAGGGCACCGACGCGGTGCGGCTGCGTCACGCGCGGCCGGACGAGGCGGTGGCCGCGTGCGAGAGCGTCTACGCGCAGTTGGTGCCCGGTCGTCCCGGCACCCCCGCCCACGGCCCCGGCTGGGAGCGCAAGCCGATGGTCGATCCGCCGAGCGGACGTCAGGGGGCCTCCGCGCAGCAGTGCGTGCTGGCGGAGCTGGACGGCGAGGTCGTCGGCTATGTGACGTATCGCATCAAGCCCGACTGGGACATGGCGGGCCCCCGGGGCACGGTCGTCGTGAACGATCTCGACGCGCTGGACCCGGCGTCGTACGCGGCGCTGTGGCGGTTCGTCTTCGACATCGACCTGACGTCGACGGTGGAGGCGCGGAACCGGCCGGAGGACGACGCGGTGCTGCATCTGGTGTCGGACGTGCGGCGGTGCGACGTCCGGCTCCGGGACTCGCTTTACGTACGGCTGGTGGAGCTGGGGGCGGCGCTGGAGGCGCGGAGGTACCGGGCGCCGGTGGACGTGGTGTTCGAGGTCGAGGACACGTTCTGCCCCTGGAACGCGGGGCGTTGGCGGCTGACGGGCGACGCGAAGGGCGCGGCGACCTGTCGGCGGACCGAGGACCCGGCCGACCTCGCGCTGTCGGTACGGGAGTTGGGCTCGGTGTATCTGGGTGGCGAGTCCCTGACGGCGCTGGCGCGCGCCGGACGGGTGCGGGAGCTGCGGCCGGGCGCGCTGGCGGAGGCGTCGACGGCGTTCTCGTCGGACGTGGCGCCGTGGCTGCCCCGGGGGTTCTGAACCGGGGTGCCGTACCCGGGGCTTTCGCCCCGGGGTACTGACCCGGCGGTTCCGGGACGGCCCCTTCCGGGACAGCCCCTTCCGGGGGGCTCCGGCTCGTGGGAGGTCACCCGACAGGCTCTCAGGCCCGTTGGCAGCCCGGACACCAGAAGAGGTTGCGGGCGGCGAGATCGGCGGTGCGGATCTCGCCGCCACAGATGTGGCAGGACTGCCGGGCCCTGCGGTACACGTACACCTCGCCGCCGTGGTCGTCGACGCGCGGCGGGCGGCCCATGGCCTCCGGGGTGTGCTCGGGACGGACCGTGTCGATCCGGTTGTTCCGCACGCCCTCGCGCATCAGCGCCACCAGGTCGGCCCAGATCGCGTCCCACTCGGCGCGCCGCAGGTCCTTGCCCCGGCGGTAGGGGTCGATGCCGTGACGGAACAGCACCTCCGCGCGGTACACGTTGCCGACGCCCGCGATGACCTTCTGGTCCATCAGCAGGGCGGCGACCGTGATCCGGCTGCGGGAGATCCGCCGCCAGGCCCGCTCGCCGTCCTCGTCGGTCCGCAGCGGGTCCGGGCCGAGGCGGTCGTGTATCGCGCGCTTCTCGGGTTCGGTGATCAGGGCGCAGGTGGTGGGGCCGCGCAGATCCGCGTGGTGGTCGTCGTTCACCAGGCGCAGCCGGACCGTGTCGGTGGGCGGCGGGGCCGGGGTGGTCCCGAAGCCGAGCTTGCCGAAGAGGCCCAGGTGGATGTGGACCCAGCCGAGGTCCCCGAAGCCTAGGAAGAGGTGCTTGCCGTGGGCGTCGACGCCGGTGAAGGTCCGGCCGTCGAGCAGCGCGGCGCTGTCGGAGAACTTGCCCTGCGGGCTGCTCACCCGTACCGGCCGCCCGGCGAACCTGTCCCGGTGGTCCGCCGCGAGGCGGTGGATCGTGTGTCCCTCGGGCACTGCGGCGGCTCTCCTCGGTGACAGTGGCGGTAGCGCTGAGACAGTGGCGGTGCCGTCGGCGGCGGTGATGACGTCGCCGGCGGCGAGCGGCGCGACGGGCCGGACACGGCTGTGCCGCCGGGGGCTCCGGCGGCACAGGGGCGGTCGTCGGTCAGCCCTGCTGCGGGTGGTGGGCGGGGATCGGCGGGAGTTCGCCGGTCGTCTCGTACGCCGTCAGCATCTCGATGCGGCGGGTGTGGCGCTCCTCGCCGGAGTACGGGGTGGCCAGGAAGATCTCGACGAACTTGGTGGCCTCGTCCAGCGAGTGCATCCGGCCACCGATGGCGACCACGTTGGCGTTGTTGTGCTCGCGGCCCAGGGCGGCGGTCTGCTCGCTCCAGGCGAGCGCGGCACGCACGCCCTTGACCTTGTTGGCGGCGATCTGCTCGCCGTTGCCGGAGCCACCGATCACGATGCCGAGGCCGTCCGGGTCCGCGGCCGTCCGCTCGGCGGCACGCAGGCAGAACGGCGGGTAGTCGTCCTGGGCGTCGTAGATGTGGGGGCCGCAGTCGACGGCCTCGTGGCCCTGGGCCGTCAGCCACTCGACGAGGTGGTTCTTGAGTTCATAGCCGGCATGGTCCGAGCCGAGGTACACGCGCATGTTCCGAGTGTGGCACGAGCGGCGCCGGACAGCCGTCATCGGGGTCATGTCACGGTGGCCTCCGGGCCCGCCGGACCCGGAGGGCCACCCCGGCGGCCCCGCGTGACGTACGACACACCCTCGTGCGGTGCCGCATGACGCCGTGTGAGGCACGGCACGCCCCCGCGTCGGGCACGGTTCGTCCCGCGATGCGGTAGAACGCGCGCGGTGAAACGGTGCCGCACGGGCGGAACCCGCACGGGAACCACCCCGCGCGGGGCCGGTCGCTCCCGCGCCGTTCGTGTGCGCGTCGTGTGTGGGGAATGCCTCACCGGCAACTTTTCTGCCAAGAAATCGGAATGAAGGGTTCCGTTCTTGGTGTCCGAGGAGCTTCAATGCACCACGCCCTGCTCACGGCATCCGCGAGCCGGGCGACCGCGCCCCACCGCGGTATTCGTGGCCGAGCGACCGCGCCCCACCGCGGCATTCGCACGGCGGCCGGGGCGTGCTCGAGTGATCGGCACACGTAAGGACTCCAATCCCATGACGTCGCAGACGACTCCGACCAGGCCGGGCCGGCCCGGCGAACCGGACCGGTCCGACGGGGCGGCCCCGGCGAACTCCTCCGGCGGACTCCAGGCGGGCCTCAAGAACCGCCACCTCTCGATGATCGCCATCGGCGGTGTCATCGGTGCGGGCCTGTTCGTCGGTTCCGGTACCGGCATCGCCGCGGCCGGACCGTCCATCCTGATCTCGTACGCCCTGGTCGGCCTGATGGTCGTCTTCGTGATGCGGATGCTCGGCGAGATGGCGGCGGCCCGCCCCAGCTCCGGTTCCTTCTCCGCCTATGCCGACCAGGCGCTGGGCCGCTGGGCCGGCTTCTCGATCGGCTGGCTGTACTGGTTCTTCTGGGTCGTGGTGCTCGCCGTCGAGGCGACGGCCGGCGCCAAGATCCTGGAGGGCTGGGTACCGGGCGTCCCGCAGTGGGCGTGGGCGCTGATCGTGATGGTCGTGCTGACCGCGACGAACCTGGTCTCGGTCGGGTCGTACGGCGAGTTCGAGTTCTGGTTCGCCGGGATCAAGGTCGTGGCGATCGCCGCGTTCGTGGTCGTCGGCCTGCTGGCCGTCTTCGGGGTGCTGCCCGGAGCGGACAACCCGGCCACGGGGTTCGCCCATCTCACCGACTCGGGCGGGTTCTTCCCCGAGGGGGTGGGCGCCATCCTCACCGGTGTGCTGATGGTCGTCTTCTCCTTCATGGGCAGTGAGATCGTCACCCTCGCCGCGGGCGAGTCCGAGGACCCGCAGCGCGCCGTGCGGCAGGCCACGAACAGCGTGATCTGGCGGATCGCCGTCTTCTACCTGGGCTCGATCTTCGTCGTGCTGGCCCTGGTGCCGTGGAACGACCCGTCGCTCGTGAAGGACGGCAGCTACGTGGCCGCCCTCAACGCCATCGGCATCCCGCACTCCGGCCAGGTCATGAACGTCATCGTGCTGACGGCCGTGCTGTCCTGTCTGAACTCCGGCCTCTACACCGCCTCGCGGATGGCGTTCTCGCTCGGCGAGCGCGGGGACGCGCCGAAGGCGTTCGCCCGGGTGAACAAGCGGGGCGTGCCGCAGGCGGCCATCCTGTCGTCCGTCGTCTTCGGCTTCGTCGCGGTGTTCTTCAACTACCAGTGGCCCGACACCGTCTTCCAGTTCCTGCTGAACTCGTCCGGCGCGGTCGCGCTGTTCGTCTGGCTGGTCATCTGCTTCACGCAGCTGCGGATGCGGGGCGTGATCCTGCGCGAGTCGCCGGAGAAGCTGGTCGTGCGGATGTGGCTCTTCCCGTACCTGACCTGGGCGACCATCGCGATGATCTCGTTCGTCCTGGTCTACATGCTGACCGACGACAGCGGGCGTGAGCAGGTGCTGCTCTCGCTGCTCGTGGCGGCGCTGGTGGTGGCGATCGCGCTGGTGCGCGACGTCCGGCACCGGAAGGCCGCGGGATCCGCTCAGGCCGTGAACGCCGCGAACGCCGCGGAGGCCGCGGCCGGCGGGGCGGCGCGGGAGGCCCGGGCCTGAGCGCCGCTCCGGATCCGGGCGCGGAACACGCGAAGAGGCCGGGCCGGCCGTGACGTGTCACGGCCGGCCCGGCCTCTTCGCGTGTTGCGGGCGTACCGGGGGTGGTGCGGGCCGGGGGTCAGCCCCGGCGGCCGGCCAGCTTCCAGGCCGCGGGCAGCGCGCCCATGGCGAGCGCGGCCTTCAGCGCGTCACCGAGCAGGAACGGCACCAGGCCGGCCGCGATCGCGGCGCTCGCCGACATGCCGGTGGACAGCGCCAGGTACGGGACGCCGACCGCGTAGATGACCGCGGAGCCCAGCGCCATCGTGCCCGCGGTGCGCAGCACGGACCGGTCCCCGCCACGACGAGCGAGGGCGCCGACCACGACGGCCGCGAGCAGCATGCCGAGGACGTAACCGAACGACGGGAAGCCCATCCCGGACCTGGCCTCGGCGAACCACGGCATCCCCGCCATGCCGACGAGCGCGTACACGGCGAGGGAGAAGAAGCCGCGGCGGGCGCCGAGCGCGGTGCCGACGAGGAGCGCGGCGAAGGTCTGGCCCGTGACCGGGACCGGGGAGCCGGGGATCGGGACGGCGATCTGGGCGGCGATCCCGGTGAGCGCGGCGCCCCCGAGGACCAGGGCCGTGTCGACGGCGTAACGGTTCCGGGCGGCGGGCAGCAGGTCGGCGAGGACCGCTCCGGGACGGACGGGGGCGGCGGCAGCAGTACTCATCGGGACTCCGCGGGGTGAGGACAGGAAGGGACAGACCGGACCGACGTTAGCCCACGGGTCAACGGCCGATCACCGTCAGCGGCTGACAAGCGCCGATCGCGGCATTGGTGGAGTTCACACAAAGACACTGAGGCAATCACACGGTGACGTGATGCTCGTCACTGAGGTGGGGGCCGGATCACACGTACGCTCGCTCGCGGGATCCAGCCCGGAAGAACTGTAGGTTCCCCCCAAAAGCCGGTGCGGGCATTTCTCCCCGCTCGTGACGTCGGCGGCGGCACGTGCCGGTATGTGCACGATGTGTGAGCATCGTGCCCGTATGGCGGACACCGGTTCCCGGTCGATGACATGCGCGCCCAGACTGTGCGCGACGTCCCCCACGCCCCACCTCGCGTCCCCCCATGTGTCGCCTACCGAACAGAGCACGTCCATGTCGCGGAATCCCGCCTCTCCCCCCACGGAAGACCCCGCGGAACCCCGGGCCGGAACCGGCACCGGTTCGGGTTCCCCCGTCGAATCCCCCGTCACCGTCCCCGGCGCCCCCACCGACGCCGTCCTCACCCACGGGCTCAAGCAGCGGCACCTGTCGATGATCGCGCTCGGCGGTGTCATCGGCGCCGGGCTGTTCGTCGGCTCGGGCGCAGGCATCGCCGCCGCGGGTCCCTCGATCGTCGTCGCGTACGCCGTCTCCGGGCTGCTGGTCATGCTCGTGATGCGGATGCTCGGCGAGATGTCGGCCGCGAACCCGGCCTCCGGTTCCTTCTCCGTCCACGCGGAACGGGCGATCGGGCCGTGGGCGGGGTTCGCCGTCGGCTGGGCGTTCTGGGTGCTGCTCTGCGTCGCCGTCGGCCTGGAGGGCATCGGCGCCGCGAAGATCGTCACGGGCTGGCTGCCGGGCACCCCGGAGTGGGCCTGGGTCGCGCTGTTCATGGTGGTCTTCCTCGGGACGAACCTGGCCTCGGTGAAGAAGTTCGGCGAGTTCGAGTTCTGGTTCGCCACCCTCAAGGTCGTGGCGATCACGCTCTTCCTCGTCCTGGGCGTGCTGGCGATCCTCGGACTGCTGCCCGGTACGGACGCCCCCGGCACCAGCAACCTCCGCGGCGAGGGCGGCTTCCTGCCGAACGGCGGCGAGGGACTGGTGATCGGCCTGCTCGCCTCCGTCTTCGCGTACGGAGGTCTGGAGACCGTCACCATCGCCGCGGCCGAGTCCGAGAACCCGGTACGGGGCGTCGCCAAGGCCGTACGGACCGCCATGTGGCGGATCGCGCTGTTCTACGTCGGTTCGATGGCCGTCGTCGTGACGCTGGTGCCGTGGGACGACCCGCAGATCGTGAAGGTAGGCCCGTTCTACGCGACCCTGAACCACCTCGGGATCGGTGGCGCCGCGCAGATCATGAACGTGGTCGTCCTGGTCGCCCTGCTCTCCGCGATGAACGCCAACATCTACGGCTCCTCGCGCATGGCCTGCTCGCTGGTGGCCCGTGGCCAGGGACCGCGGCGGCTCGGCCGGATCTCGTCGGGCGTGCCGCGCACCGCCGTCCTGGCCTCGTCGGTGTTCGGCTTCCTGTGCGTGCTGCTCAGCTACTGGCGTCCCGACGACGTCTTCCCGTGGCTGCTCAACATGATCGGCGCGGTGATCCTGGTCGTCTGGATATTCATCGCCGTCTCCCAGCTGATCCTGCGCGGCCGGCTCCAGCGCGAGGCCCCGGAGAAGCTCGTCGTACGGATGTGGTTCTTCCCGGTGCTGACGCTGGTGGCGCTGCTGGCGATGGCCGGGATCTTCGTCCTGATGCTGCGCCAGCCGGGCACGCGCGACCAGCTGGTGGCGAGCGGCGCCCTCACCGCCGTACTGATCGTCGCCGGTGTCGTACGGCAGCGGCGGGCCGCGGCGGTCACGGACTGACGCCGGGGGCGCGGGGCGCGTCCGCCGCGTCCGGCACGGCGGTGCCGTCCGGGGCGCACGGCACCTCGGGGTCGTCCGGGGCGCACGGCACGTTCAGGGAGAGCAGCGCCCCGCCCCGCTCCCCGATCCGCACCTCGCTGATCGCCGTGTTCCGCAGCTTCGGGAAGACCCGGCGGTAGGCGCCCAGCGGGATCGACAGCAGTTCGCAGAGGACGAGCCTGAGCAGGGTGTTGTGGGCGACGACGAGCACCCGCCCGCCCGGGTGCTCGTCCGCGATGCGGCGCAGTGCCGTCGCGCCCCGGGCAGCCGCCGCCCGGGGGTCCTCGGCCCCGGGGAACGGGTGGGCCACCGGGTCGGCGCGGTACTCCCGTCCCTGCTTCGGATGCTCGGCCTCGAACTCCGCCAGGGTGCGCCCCTCCACCTCGCCGAAGTCGCACTCGCGCAGGTCGTGGTCGCGCCGGGGCGTGAGACCGAGCGCCCGGCACGCGGGCCGCGCGGTCTCGATCGCGCGGGTGAGCGTCGACGTCCGGATCGCGTCGACCGGGTGCCGGGCCGCCCACTCCCCCAGCCGCCGGGCCTGACGGCGCCCCTCGTCGGTGAGCGCGATGTCGCTGACCCCGGCGTAGCGGTTCTCCGCGTGCCAGACGGTCTGCCCGTGGCGGACGAGCAGCAGGGTGGCCGGGCTCCTGGTCATGGCTTCTCCGTTCGGGTACGGGCGGTCAGGGCGTCTGCGTCCGTACGGGTCGAGGAGCGGCGGCCCAGGGCTCTCACACGCGCCGGGAGGCACGGCTTCCCGGGACCGCCGCGGTCACGGTTCCCCCGCGCGGTCACGGGCATGGGCGGCGACGGGACCGGGGAGCCAGCCGCGCCGCTCCAGCTCGTCGACCAGTGCGACGTACGGCTCGGTGTACCACGCGGTGCGCGCCGGATGCGGACGCAGCACGTGCCGCAGTCGTACCATCCGGTTCGCGGCCCCCGCCAGGGTGTCGGCGGCCCGCGCGCCGTACGCGGCGAGGACGGCCATGCCGAGCGCGGGTTCGGCGGAGCGCGGAATGTATACGGGCCGGCCCAGGATGTCGGCGCGCAGCCTGCTCCAGTGGCCGCTGCGGACCGCGCCGCCGGTGAAGGTGAGCCGGCCGTGCAGCGGGGCGCCGAGGAGGTCGAGGTAGTCGAGGCAGAGCCGTTCGACCAGGCCCGTCCCGGTCAGCAGGGCCGCCCAGTGCTCGGCCTCGTCGGCGGGCTCGCCGAGCAGGAAGCCGGTGGCCCCGGGCGCGGCGAAGGGGAAGCGTTCGCCCGTTCCGGCGAGGGGGTAGGCCACCACCCGCGCCGGTTCGCACGCGCGGGCCAGCGCGTCCATGCGGGCCGGGTCCGCGCCCGGGAACGCGGCGGCCAGCGCCCCGCCGCCCACCCCGGAGGCGCCGCCCGGAAGCCAGCCGCCGTCCGGGGCGCGGTGGTTGTAGACCACCCCGGCCCGGTCCACGACCGGCGACGAGGTGACCCCCTTCAGGACCAGCGTCGTGCCGAGCACCGAGTTCCAGGAGCCCGTGGTGAGCGCGCCCGAGGCGATCTGCGCCGCGCAGCCGTCCGTCATCCCGGACACCAGGAGCGTGCCCGCCGGGATGCCGGTCTCCTCCGCCGCCGCCCGCCCCACCTCCCCGATCCGCCGGCCGGGCCGCACCACCTCCGGGAACAGCTCCCGCGGCAGGCCCAGCCCGCCGAACCCGCGGTGCGGCCAGTCGTCCCGCTCCAGGTCGTACCCGGTCTTCAGGGCGTGGCTGGAGTCGGTGGGCAGCGGCGTCCCGGCGAGCCGGGCCAGCACCAGGTCGGCCTGGTGCATGACGCGCACCGTGTCGCCCACGCGTCCCCCGTGCTCCCGTCCGTACTCCCGCAGCAGCCACATCACCTTGGGCAGGGCCCAGCTCGGCGGCGTCCGGGCCCGGGCGGCCTCGGCCACGGCCCGCCCGTCGTCGTACATCACCCCCGGCGTCAGCGGCCGTCCCGCCCGGTCGCCGAGCAGGACCGTGCCGGAGGTGGCGCAGACGGCCAGCGCGCGGGGCGGGGCGGGGCGGTCGCGCAGCGCTCCGCGGCAGGCCGCGCACACCGCCGTCCACCAGTCGACGGGCCGCTGCTCGTGCCGTACGCCGTCGCGTCTTCCGGTGAGCGGGGCGGAGCCGCTGCCGAGGATCTCGCCCCGGTCCCCCACCACCACCGCGCGGACGCCCTGCGTGCCGAGATCGATGCCCATCCACATATCGGTCCCTCCTGTGAACTTCTCACTCTGCACCGAGAATTTCCGTTGCGCGAGGGATTGACGGTCAACTTCGCCTGTTCCAAGCTCTGTTAACCAGTCGATCTGGTGTGTGAACGGGCCCCGCCCGTGAGGAACTTCAGAAGAATTCGGGAATCAGAGGGATCAGCACGTGAGCAGCGTTCCGCGGCGGGGGCCGGCCCCGCGTCAGGCATCCATAGCCGAGTACGTCCTCGCGCAGGGCGAGGCGAGCGCCGCCGAACTGGCGGAGCGTTTCGACGTCAGCCTGATGACCATCCACCGGGACCTGGACGAACTGGAGCGGCAGGGCATCGTCCGCAAGTTCCGCGGCGGGGTCACCGCGCAGCCGTCCGGGGTCTTCGAGTCGAACGTCGCCTACCGGCTGAAGGCCATGCGGGCCGAGAAGGCCGCCGTCGCCGCGCGGGCCCTGGAGCTGGTCGAGCCGGGCATGGCGGTGATGCTGGACGACTCGACGTCCACGCTGGAGATCGCGCGCGGGCTGCGGTCCATCACCCCGCTGACCGTCGTCACCAACTTCCTCGAAGCGATCAATCTGCTGTCGCGCGAGCGCGGCATCCATCTGATGGGGCTCGGCGGCGACTTCGACCCGCTGCACGCCTCCTTCCTGGGTGTCTCGTGCGTGGAGGCGGTGCAGTCGCTCCAGGTCGACATCTGTTTCACGTCCACCTCCGCCGTGTCCGGTGGTTTCGCCTACCACCAGGAGCAGCGCATCGTCTCGGTGAAGCGGGCGATGCTCGACTCGGCGAGCCGCAACGTGCTGCTGCTCGACCATTCCAAGCTGGGCCGGGTCGCCCTGCACCGGCTGGCCCCGCTCTCCCGTTTCGATCTGCTGCTGGTCGACGACGGGGCCTCCGAACGAGCGCTGCGCGAACTCGACGAGCACAAGGTGCCTTACGAGGTCTGCCGCACCGGCCGGGAGCCGGGGACGGGAGGCCGCGATGACGGCTGACCGGGCCGGTCCCGCGCGGTCCCCGACGGGTCCGTACCGGTGGTGCCGCCCCGCCCGGACGGGCGTCCCGTCCCCGCGAGCCCGCACCGGACGTCCCCCCGTGGCCCGTGCCCCGGACGGACGGCATGCCCCCGTCCGGGGCGGTGCCCGCCACCCGCCGCACCGCCCGGCGGCGGGTCGCCCGGAGATGCCCCGCGGCCGGCCGGAAGATCTTCGTACGCGTCACCGCCGCTCCACACGGCACATCCATGTCTTCGACGCCCGGACAGGAGACGCTCTGCGATGACCCGTCCCATGACGCCCGACCCGACGACGCCCGCCGACTCCACGACGCCCCGCTCCACGGCATCTCCCTCCACCGCGCCCCGCCCCACGACGCGGGTGCTCGCCGCCGGTGACCACTTCGTCCGCAACTCCCTGATCACCCAGGCCCTGCTGCACGCCCTCGGCCCGCTCGGCACGGAACCGCTGATCACCGAACTCACCCTGCCCTGGCCCCTGGAACCCTTCGGGAAGGTCGCCGAGGTCGACGAGGCCAGCCACGCCGAGGACGCGTTGATCGGCGCCCTGGACGGGGTCGAGGTGTGCGTGACCCAGATGGGCCCGTTCACGGAGCGGGTCCTCGCCGCCGCCCCCGATCTGCGCCTGGTCGTGGTCTGCCGGGGCGGCCCGGTGAACGTGAACGCCGCGGCGGCGCGGGCCCGCGGGGTGCGGGTGTGCTTCGCCCCCGGGCGCAACGCGGCCGCGACCGCCGAGTTCACGGTGGGCCTGATGCTGGCGGCGCTGCGCCGCATTCCCGACGCGCACCGCTCGCTCACCGCGCACCGCCGCTGGGACGCCTCCCACTACACGTACGAGCAGTGCGGTCTGGAGCTGGAGGACACGCCCGTCGGCCTGATCGGCTACGGCGCGGTGGGCAGCCGGGTGGCCCGGGTGCTCGCCGCGTTCGGCGCGCGGGTCGAGGTGTACGACCCGTATGTGCGCGGCGACGTGCACGGCATGCGCGCCCCCTCGCTGGAGGCGTTGCTCACCCGCTCCCGGGTCCTCACCCTGCACGCCAGGCTGACCCCGGAGACCCGGCATCTCGTCGGCGCCCGCGAGCTCGCCCTGCTGCCGCGCGACGCGGTCCTGGTGAACGCGGCCCGGGGCGGGCTGCTGGACACGGAGGCGCTGTGCGACGCCCTGGACTCGGGGCGGCTGCGGGCCGCGGCGCTGGACACGTACGAGCAGGAGCCGCCGTCGCCCTCGTCACGGCTCTTCCGGACCCCGAACCTGCTGATGACGCCTCATGTCGCGGGCGCCAGCCGGTCCGTCGCGCGGAAGGCGGCGCGGATCGCGGCGGCCGAGGTCGCACGCTACGTGCGGGGCGAGCCGCTCGCCCACGCGCTGTGACGGGAGGCGGGCCCATGACGACGTACGGAGGCACTCCATGACGACGTACCGGGCCACGCCCCCCGCACCCGCGGCCGAGGACGCCCCCACCCGGTACATCGGCATCGACGTCGGCACGTCCGTGGTGAAGGCCGCGGCCTTCGGCCCGGACGGCCGCACGCTCGCCGTCGAGTCCCGCCCGGTGGGGCTCACGATCCGCGACGGTTTCGTGGAACAGGACATGGACGAGGTGTTCGGGGCTGTCCGTGAGGTCCTGGCCGCGCTGGGCTCCGACGGGGTCGCGTTCGCCGGTCTCACCGGCCAGGGCGACGGGGTCTGGCTGGTCGACGCGGCGGGCCGGCCGGTCCGCACCGCGATCTCCTGGATGGACGGCCGCGCCCATGAACTCGTCGACGCCTGGCAGGAGTCGGGGGTGTTCACGGCCGTGTACCGGCGCACCGGCAGCGCGATGTTCCCCGGCTGTCCGGGACCGGTGCTGGCCTGGCTCGACCGCCACGACCCCGCCTCGCTCGACGCCGCCACCACCGCGCTGTACTGCAAGGACATGGTGTTCCAGCGGCTGACGGGGGTCCGGGCCACGGACGTCTCCGACGCGTCGATGCCCTTTCTGGACCCGATGACGCGTACGTACTCCTCCGATGTCGTGGCGGCGCTCGGCCTCGGCCACCGGGCCGCGCTCCTCGCCCCGGTCAGCGACCCGGTCGCCACGGCCGAGCTCCCCTCGGGCGTACGGATCTCCAACGGCCCGTACGACCTGCCGGCCTGCGCACTGGGCGCGGGCGTCACCCGGCCCGGCGACGGTCTGCTGATCGTCGGCACGTGTCTGGCCGCGCTGGTGGCGACGGAACGGCTCGACCTGGACGGCGAACCCGCGGGCCTGCACATCTCCACCGACCGTCCCGGTCACTGGCTGCGCGCCATGCCCGCGATGGTCGGCACGGCGGCCCTGG
This sequence comes from Streptomyces sp. NPDC032161, assembly GCF_040636995.1. NCBI lineage: Bacteria > Bacillati > Actinomycetota > Actinomycetes > Kitasatosporales > Streptomycetaceae > Streptomyces > Streptomyces sp. NPDC032161. Next base: position 932,773 of record NZ_JBEZVN010000002.1, read on the forward strand.
ACTGGGTCCTGGCCACGACCGGCGTACGCCACGCGGACGTCGACCGGCTGCTCACCGCCACCCCGCCGGGCGCCAACGGCGTACGGGTGCTGCCCTACTTCGCCCCCTCCGGCGAACGCGCCCCCTTCGTCGAGCCCCGGCTGCGCGCCGAGTTCGTCGGGGTGTGTCTGGAGACCGCCCCGGCGGACCTGGTCCGCGCGGTCTGCGAAGGCATCGGTTTCGCCGCCCGCCACTGCCTGGACGCCGCGGGCCTCACCGGCACCCTGGCGCTGTGCGGCGGCGGCACCCGCTCCCCCGCCTGGACCCGGCTGTTCGCGGACGTGCTGGGCCGCCCGGTGCGGATCGTCGAGGGCGAGGTGGGCGCGCGGGGCGCGGTCCTCGCGGCGGCGCGGCGCTTCGGCACGGAGCTGGACACGGCCGCCTGGACGGCCCCGGCGGAGGTGGTCGAACCGGACCCCGCGCGTGCGGCGTTCTACACGAAGGCGTACGAGGACCACCTGACCCGCCTCGCGGAGGCCCGCACGCGGGCCCGTGCCTGAGACCGGGCCCGCGCCCGGAGCGGTACCCGCGCCCGAAGCCGGGGCCGTGCCTGGAGCGGGCCCCGCGCCCGGGGCCGGCGTGGCGACACGGTCCCGGACCTAAGTCGAAGGGCTGATCACCATCGGCACGCCCTGCTGTTAGCCTGCTTCTGCTCTTGCATAGAGTTCGCAACAACAACAGGAAAGCAGCTGGAGGGTTCGAACCATGGCCACGTACACGCTTCCGGAACTCCCGTACGACTACGCGGCGCTCGAACCGGTCATCAACCCGCAGATCATCGAGCTCCACCACGACAAGCACCACGCCGCCTACGTGAAGGGGGCGAACGACACCCTGGAGCAGCTGGAGGAGGCGCGCGACAAGGGGACGTGGGGCGCGATCAACGGGCTCCAGAAGAACCTGGCGTTCCACCTCTCCGGCCACATCCTGCACTCGATCTACTGGCACAACATGACCGGTGACGGCGGCGGCGAGCCCCTCGCCGCGGACGGCGTCGGCGACCTCGCGGACGCGATCACGGAGTCGTTCGGTTCGTTCGCCGGTTTCAAGGCCCAGCTGACGAAGGCCGCGGCCACCACGCAGGGCTCCGGCTGGGGCGTCCTGGCGTACGAGCCGGTCAGCGGCAAGCTGATCGTCGAGCAGGTCTACGACCACCAGGGCAACGTCGGCCAGGGCTCCACCCCGATCCTGGTCTTCGACGCCTGGGAACACGCCTTCTACCTCCAGTACAAGAACCAGAAGGTCGACTTCATCGACGCCATGTGGGCCGTCGTCAACTGGCAGGACGTGGCGAAGCGTTACGCGGCGGCCAAGGAGCGCGCCGACGTGCTGCTGCTCGCCCCCTGACCGGGAGGCGCGTGAACGTCCTGCCTCGTGATCGTCTTCTCAACCTTCACCGGGCAGGCGGATGAAAGGAGGACCCCCGCCAGGACGTGACTGGCGGGGGTCCTTCCATCGTGTCGCCCGGCAGGACGTCAGGGCGCGGGGACGTGCTCGAGCAGGGTGCCCAGCACCTGCTCGGCATGGGTCCAGAGCAGGGATCCGCCCGCGTCCGGCACGAGGTGCCGGACGGCGCCCGGGATGCGCGCGGCCAGCCCTTCGCCGTGGTCGGGCGAGTGGCCGGTGTCCTTCTCCCCGTACCAGAGGTCGACGGGTACGGCGATGTCCGCCAGGGCGATGTCCCACCGGCCCATGGCCAGCGCGGTGTCCCGGGCGTAGCCCGCGGCGGCCCCCTGCGCGAAGGCCTCGTCGAGGGCGCGCCGGTAGGCGGCGGCGAACGCGGGCTGCTGGTAGACGGCGAGGTCGCACTCCGGGCTGTGGGACATGACCATGTCCCACATGGCCCGCGCGGTGAACCCGGCGAAGATCTTCTCGGCGGCGGCCGGATCGGACACCGCCAGGTCGACCAGGCCCCGCAGGTCGTCCGGGAGCGCGTCGGCGAACCGCGGCTCGGCGACCTCGTCCGCCCCGGAGACCACCGCGAGCGCGCCGGCCACCCCGGCGGCGGCGCAGGCGAGCGCGAAGGGCGCCCCCTGCGAGTTGCCGACCATCGGCGGCCGGCCCAGGCCGCACCGTGCGGCGAACACCCGGATGTCGTCGGCGAAGTCGCCGAAGGTACGGCCGGGCAGCGGCGAGGAGGCGCCCAGCCCAGGGCGGTCGACGGAGATCAGCCGCACGCCGAGCCCGTCCACGACGTCGCCGCCGAACCCGAGGTGCCTGCTGGTGGCCGCGCCGGGCGACAGCAGCACCGGCACACCGTCCTCCGGCCCCCATTCCGCCCAGCCCAGCAGCCGTCCTCCCGGCAGCCGCTCGGTACCGGTACGAAGCGGGTCGTTCACGCGCAGATCCATGCACCTCATCCTGAGCGGGCCCCCAGGGCCCGTCGAACGAATTACGCCGACCGGTACCTCCCGGTCGCAGCACCGGACCTACCCGGTGACCAGGGCCAGCAGCAGACCGTCGTAGCCCTTGGCGCCGACGGTCTGCAGCGCGGTCGCGCTCAAGGTCGGTTCGGCGGCGACGAGTTCGGTGAACCGGCGCACGCCCCGCACCTTCGGGTCGTCGCTCTCGCCGTCGGCCACCTCGCCGTCCCGCACCACGTTGTCGGCGATGATCAGACTCCCGGGGCGGGTCAGCCTCAGCGACCAGGCCAGGTAGTCCGGGTTGCTCGGCTTGTCGGCGTCGATGAACACGACGTCGAACGGCCCCTGCCCCTCCGCCGCGAGCTCCGGAAGCGTGTCGAGCGCCGGGCCGACCCGTACGTCGACGACGTGCGCGAGCCCCGCCCGCGCGATGTTGGCCCGCGCGACCTCGGCGTACGCCGGATCGGCCTCCAGCGTGACGACCCTGCCGCCCTCGGGCAGCGCCCGCGCCAGCCAGATCGTGCTGTACCCGCCCAGGGTGCCGATCTCCAGCACGGTCCGCGCCCCGCGCAGCCGGGCCAGCAGATGCAGCAGCTTGCCCTGATTGGCGGCGACCTGGATGGCGGGGAGCCCGGCCTCGTCGCTCGCCGCGACGGCCGCGTCCAGGGCTTCGTCCGGGCCCAGCAGCAGGCCGTTGAAGTAGTCGTCGACCTCGGTCCACCGTGCCGATTCCATGTGTGTTCCTCTCCGAATCAAAGAGTTCCCAAAAGGAACTTACCTCAGCCGGCCGGATGCGATGATGGGGGCCATGAGTCCCGCCCCCGACAATCCCGTCGCGGCCGCCGCGCCCGCCGCGCCTGCCGATCCCAACGTGCTCCACCCGATGCCGGGACAACCCAGGGTCGTGCTGCTGAAGCCCCTGGTGAAGTCCGGACTGATCGAGGTCGGGGACTTCTCGTACTACGACGACCCGGACGACCCGACCGCTTTCGAGACCCGCAACGTGCTCTACCACTACGGCCCGGAGCGGCTCGTCATCGGGAAGTTCTGCGCGCTGGGCACCGGAGTGCGGTTCATCATGAACGGCGCCAACCACCGGATGGACGGCCCGTCCACGTTCCCGTTCCCGTCCATGGGCGGCTCCTGGGCCGAGCACTTCGACCTGCTGACCGGACTGCCGAACCGGGGCGACACGGTCGTCGGCAACGACGTCTGGTTCGGGTACGGCGCCACGGTGATGCCCGGCGTGCGGATCGGACACGGCGCGATCATCGGCGCCGGTTCGGTCGTCACCTCCGACGTGCCCGACTACGGCATCGTCGGCGGGAACCCCGCCCGGCTGATCCGCACCCGCCACGACGAGGAGACCGTCGCCCGACTGCTCGCCGTGGCCTGGTGGGACTGGCCCGTCGACCACCTCACCCGCCACATCCGCACCATCATGTCCGGCAGCGTCGACGAGCTCGAAGCGGCCGCCCCGGAGGGGACACCGTGACCATCACCGTTCGCGAACTCACCTACTACCCGGTCAAGGGCTGCGCCGGAACCGCCGTCGATTCCGCGCGGGTCCTGGGGACCGGTCTCGAACACGACCGCACGTTCATGGTGGTGGACGCGACGAACGGCGCGTTCCGCAGCCAGCGCACGCACCCCGCGATGGCCGCCATCGGGGTCGAAGTCCTGGACGGGGGCGCGGTGTTGGCGCTGTCCGCCGAGGGCGTCGAGCCGCTGCGGGTGGACGTCGTCCCGGACGGCCCGCGCCGCGAGGTCAGCATGTTCGACCGCCCGCTCGGCGTCGCCGCCGACCAGGGGGACGAGGCCGCGGAGTGGTTCTCGGACGCCCTCGGCGTCGAGTCCCGCCTGGTCCGGGTGGCGCCCGGCTTCGACCGGGACGGCTGGGGCGACACCCCCGGCAAGGTCAACTTCGCCGACGCGCACGCGGTGCTGGTCGCCTCGACGGCCTCCCTGGACGGTCTCAACTCCCGTATCACCGCCCGGGGCGACGCGGCACCCGTCCCGATGGACCGCTTCCGCGCCAACATCGTCCTGGCCGGCGACGACGAGCCGCACTTCGAGGACCGGGTGCGCCGGATGACCCTCGGCACGGTGGAACTCGCCCATTCCGTACGGGCGACGCGGTGCGCCGTCCCGATGGTCGACCAGCGCACCGGCCGCCGCGCGGGCCCGGAGCCGATCCGGACCCTGTCGACGTACCGCCGCGAACCGGAGTACGGGAACAAGGTCAGCTTCGGCGCGAAGAACGCGGTGGTGCGCGAGGGCGTGGTGAGCGTCGGGGACGCGGTCGAGGTCGCGGAGTGGCTCAGCCGCTGAAGGCCCCGGCCTTCACGCCGTCGATGAACGCCGCCCACCCCTCAGGGGCGTAGAACTGGAGCCCGCCGTCGGGGTTCTTGCTGTCCCGGACGGCCCGACCGCCGTCGGCGGTGTGGGCGACCTCGACACAGTCCTGGCCCGCACTCTGGGAGGCACTGGCCTTCTTGAATGCCGTCACGATCTCGTGGCGCTTCATTCCTCTTCCTTCTCACTCTCCGGGATGTCACGCAGAGTCTTCCTGATGAACGCAAGGCTCTCATCTGGGGTCAGCGCTGCCGCAGTCAGAGCCTCAAAGATCCGCGCATGGCCCGCCATCTCCTCCAGATCTTCGAGGAGCACAGTGCTGGTTGTCGTGTCGTAGCCAACGACCTCTGACGCCGGCTCGGGACCGAAACTGAGCATGACGAAGTGCGACGAGAGGTGAGCCGCCCGCCACTCGGACAGCGGGAGTACCTGAACACGCACGTTCTGCTGCTGAGCGACATTCAGAATGTGTTCGAGTTGTTCGCGGTGCACTTTCGGCGAGGGCATGGGTGCCGTGAGCGCCGGCTCCCAGATGATCGCCGCGAATCGTGCACCGCCCTCCCCAATGAGGCTTCTCCGCACAGCCCTCATCGCAAGCGCCTCATCCACCGACTCAGCCGAATGAACGGTGAGGTCCGAACTCATCAACGTCCGCAGATAGTCGTCGGTTTGAAGCAGACCAGGGATGAAGAGCGGCTGCCACGTCCGGATGAAGGTGGCATCGGTCTCCAGCGTGATGAAGTCGGCAAACCCCGCTTCTCTGGTCACCCAGCTGAAGTTGAGCCACCATCCACGCTTGTTCGAGTCACGCGCCAACTGCTCCAAGCGCTGGTACACCGCACGGTCTTCCACCCCGTACAGCTCCAGAAGCAGCCGAACATCGCCAGGGCGGGCCGACACCTGACCGGCCTCGATCCGACTGATCTTGGCCTTCGAACCCACGATGTGATCGGCGGCGTGCTGCTGATCGAGCTTCGCCGCCTCGCGATACCTCTTGAGCGCCGCGCCGAGCCGCCTACTGCGCACAGTAGGACGTCCACCTGCGGGCATGTCCCCTCCTCTTACCGCGTGTGACCAGTTTGCACAACAACGGACGCTACACGCCAGGCGCCTGAGACCATGAGTGATATGCAAATTCTCGCTATCGCTTAGTTGCGCATCAACAGATTCTCGCCCTACCGTGAGATGCATCACGCAGTGCGCCTTGCCGAACGCACTCCGTGACCGTCATCTCGCCTGCCCACCCACGACCTTGGGGGACCCATGTCCGGGCGCACACACATCAAGAGGTTCCGGACCTGCAGGGACGCCGTCCCCGCCGCCCGGCACCATGCCGCAAGCGTTCTGACCGCGTGGAGACTCGGCGGTCTCGTCGACGAAACCGCCCTGATCGTCAGCGAGTTGAGCACCAACGTCGTCACCCATGCCAAGGGCACCGGCGACTACTTCGAGCTGGCTTTACGGCGCCGCAGCAGCACCCTCGTGCTGGAGGTGTCCGACTCCTACCAGTGGCGCATGCCCGAACTGCGCGCGCCGTCACTGGACGATCTGTCCGGCCGGGGGCTGGTCATCGTCGACGCCCTCGCCGCGAAGTGGGGCGTACGGCCGCGCGATCCGGGCAAGACCGTGTGGGCCCATCTGGCCATCGGGCAGGGCGAATCACCCTGAGGGCCGGGCTTCTCGGCCATGGTCTCTACCTCATCCGCATCGCAGCGCGTGCGCGGGCGGTCATGACCGGGTCGCACGACCCGTATGGGGCCCTGCCCGCGGGTGCGGGCAGGGCGGGCGGCCGCGGCGGTCAACGCAGCTGCGTGTCCGCTCCCTTGTCCCGGTCCGCTTCCAGGGAGTCCGCGATGTGGGTCATGACGGACCAGATGATCTCCTTGCGGCACCGGCTCATGCCCTTGGACCCGATGTACAGGGTGTTGTCCCTGCCGACCCGGTAGTTGTCCCGGCTGCCGTCCGCCTTGAGCTTGACGCCCTCCATGCGGCGCAGGAGATGAGGAACGGTGATGGCGATCTCGTCGTCCCCCACGCCGATCCGGGTGACCTCGTCCCAGGGGATCTCGTCGGCGGCGCCGTCGAGGTAGAAGTACGTGGCGCCGATCTCGAAGGGGCTGTACCTGACGTCGCCGCCCTCGGCCAGTTCACGCAGGACGAGCCGCACCCGGGCCTCGACGACGCGGTCGACGATCCCGGGGAACATCGATGTCAGATTGCCCGTGGAACGCAGGAACGTGTGCAGGAAGCCACCGCCGAGGTCGGGCAGGAAGTAGTTTCCGGACAGTTCCTCGATCCCCGGCCCGGGCGCCGTCTCCATACGGGCGACGACCTTGTCCGACAGCGGTCGCGACGACCCGTTGACGTACGTGGCCTCGCGGGTCAGCGTGACGTCGTGGAACTCCTCCCACTTGTACGCCCACCGCACCCTGTGCCGCCCCCGGTAGACGATCCCGTCCTCGTACAGGTCCAGCCAGGAGGCGAAGGAACGGATCAGTCTGACCGCTCCCCAGACGGACAGCAGGACGCAGACGGCGTCGAACACGAGGTGACCGATGCCGTGCGTGGCGAAGGACTCGCCCAGGAACAGGAAGAACGCGACCGCCGGGACGACGGTCATGGCGAGCTTGCCCATCGTCGGGCGTTCCCGGTAGCGCGCGAGCACCCGGCCCAGCTCTGCCGGGTCCGCCGTCCGCCGCCCCTTTCCGCCCGTGCCGCTCCCGCCGCCCCTGCCGCGCTCGCCGCTCCGGTCCGCCATGGTCTCTCCCCCTTGCTCGACCCCTTGTCGTCTTCGTTCGCCCAACGGCGGGTGGGGCGACCGGCGTTCGGCGCCCATCGCCTCCCGGCTCCGTGTGCTGTCCGCAGCCTATGCCCGCCCCGGGCGGGCGGCGGGCCCGGCGTCCACCAGCACGTCCCCCGCGTCCGTACGGAAGTACAGCACCGACCGACCGGCCCGGCGCCGGTCCACGAGACCGGAGTCCAGCAGCACCTTGAGGTGGCGGCCCACCGAGCCCAGGCCCTGTCCGGTCAGTGCCACGAGCTGGGTGGTGCTCTTGGGTTGCGCGAGGAGGACCAGGACCGCCGCCCGCGCGGGGCCGAGCAGCCGGCCCAGTGCGTCCGGCACCCGTGCCCGGTCCGCGTCGGCCAGGGCGCCCGAGCACGGGTAGACGATCGCGTACCGCAGGGCGTCGTCGGCCCAGGACACCCAGCCCGCCTTCTGCGTGACCGGTACGAGGAGCAGCCGCGCCCCGGACAGTTGCTTCGGCGGGTAGTCGTGCGCGTTGATCCGGAGCCGGCTGCCGCCGAGCCACCGCATCCCCGGGCGCAGGCCGCTGAGGGCGGCGGCCCAGCCGTCCCGGCTCAGCTGCCCGGTCCGTGCGACCACGTCCGCCTCGATGATCCGGCGACGGCGCGGCCAGTCCGGCAGGACGGTGTGCCGCCAGACCCAGTGCAGGACGTCGGCGGCGGACCGGGCCAGGTCGTCGCGGTCCAGGAGCCGCGGGAACGGCCGGTCGCCGAGGGACAGCACGAGGTCGGACCGGGCGCGCTCGGGCGTGGTGGCCCGTACCGGGGCCAGCTCCTCCTCGAAGGTCGGCGTGCCCTCGCCCGTCGGGGTGGGGGTGATGAAGTCCGCGTTCCAACTGCCGCAGAGCGCCACCGGAACGAGGAGTGCCGCCACCGGGTCGGCGGCCTGCCGGGCCCGGTAGGCGGGCAGATGGGCGTCGAGCCAGGACCGTTCACCGGGGTGCCGGGCGCTCCCCCGCTCCAGGGACTTCAGGGCGGCGACGGTCTCGGCGAGCGGTGAGACGACGAACCTGCTCCCGGCGAGCGTGTCCGTGTTGATCTCCCACAGGCCCATGACGTTTCGCCTCCGCGCGAAACAGTAACGGCCCGCGCCGACGCCTGCCCAGACTCCCCGCATGCGCACCTACCGGGAACTCTTCCGGGTGCCGCGGTTCCGGCCGTTCTTCGCGATCAGCGCCCTGCAGGTCGCCGCGTCGACGGTCAGCGGGCCGGCCCTGGGCACCCTCGTCTACTCCGCCACCGATTCGCCGCTGCTGGCCGCCCTGTCCATGTTCGGCCCCTCGCTCGCCCAGGTGATCGGGGCGACCGCGCTGATGTCGGCGGCGGACCGGCTGCCGCCCCGGGCCGCGATGAGCGGCATGGCGCTCGCCTTCGCGGCGGCGACCGCCGTACTCGCCTCACCCGGGCTCCCGCTGCCGGGCGTCTTCGCGATCATCCTGGTCGAGGGGGTCGTCGCCGCGGTGGGCGGCGGGGTGCGGTACGGACTGCTCCACGAGATCCTGCCCAAGGACGGCTACCTGCTGGGGCGTTCGGTGCTGAACATGTGCACCGGTCTGGCGCAGGTCGGCGGGTACGCGGTCGGCGGGCTGCTGGTGGTGACGCTGTCCGCGCGCGGGACGCTGCTGGTGGCCGCCTGCCTGTACGCGGCGGGGGCGGCCGTGGCCCGGTTCGGGCTGGCGCGCCGTCCGCCCCGGGCCTCCGGGCGGCCGTCGGTCGGTGAGACGTGGCGGGTCAACCGGATGCTGTGGTCCTCGGGACCGCGCCGCCGGACGTATCTCGCGCTCTGGGTACCGAACGGGCTGGTCGTCGGCTGCGAGTCGCTGTTCGTCCCGTACGCCCCCGGGCACGCGGGGCTCCTCTTCTCCTTCGCCGCGCTGGGGATGCTCGTCGGGGACACGGTGGTGGGCCGGTTCGCCGCTCCGTTGCGGCGGGGACGGGCGGCCACACCGCTGCTGCTGCTCCTGGCCGCGCCCTACCTGGTGTTCGCCGCACGCCCGGGGCTGCCCCTCGCGCTCGCCCTGGCCGCGCTCGCCTCGGTCGGGTTCGGGGCGAGTCTGCTGTTCCAGGAACGGCTGATGGCCCTGACCCCGGACACGATCACCGGCCAGGCGCTCGGGCTGCACGCCTCCGGCATGCTCACCATGCAGGGGGTCGCGGCGGCGCTCGCGGGCTCCGTCGCCCAACTGACCTCGCCGGGAACGGCGATGGCCGTGATGGCGGGGGCCTCCCTCACGGTCACCCTGGCCCTGGCGGCGGCCGGGCGACGGAACACGGAACCGGCGGACACCGGGCCCGCGGCTCCCGGTCCCGCCGATCCCGGGCCCGCGGACGCGGGGCGCGTGGGCCCCGGTCCCGTGGACCCTGGTACGGCGGACGCGGGGCCCGGTACGCGGCGGGGTCTCAGCGCGGAGTGAGCACGTACTCCATCAGCGGCAGCACGCGTCCGGGGATCGAGCCCGACGGGGTCTCCCCGATCCGGACCGCGCCCATCGCCCGGTAGAACGGCTCCGCGTTCGGGTCGGCGTCGATGGTGAGCCGGGCGAAGCCGAGGCGTCGGGCCTCCGCCGCGGTGTGCTCGAACAGGCGCCGCCCGATGCCCCGGCCGATCGCTTCGGGGGCGATGAACATCATGCCGAGGGCGCCCTCGGGCGGGATGCCGTCCAGGGTGGTGAAGCCGAGAACGCGCCCGTCCTCCTCGGCGACCGTCGTGCGGCGGCGCTCGACGTCGGCGGGAATCAGGGTGAGCTCGTCGCGGCAGGCGGCGAGGAACGCCTCGTCGTAGTCCCAGTACCCCTTCGACTCCAGTGCCAGTTCGGTCAGCAATCCGGCCTCGTGCGCCCGTGCCGGTCGCAGGTCCATGTCCGCCCCTCCGTCGTCCCCGTGCCGTCCGGTCCCTCGTCCCGTCCCGCTCCGGTGTTCCGCCCCTCCGCTCGGCTCCTTCACCGCCGTCGGGGGCTCGCCGGGCCGGGACCGCCGGACCATGATCCATGCTGTCGCCCTTGGACGCCACGGACTTCCGGTGCCCGACGGCCGCCTCCTGCCGCGCCGTACGCCCGACGGGCCGCCCGCCGTGCCCAGGGGCACGGGGGTGTGCGGGACCGGCTCATGGCCCGGTCCCGCACACCCCCGTCGTCACCTCGTCGGCGGCGGTGCCGCCGTCGCCGGTCGGTCACCGGGCCGGCGCCGGACTGCCGCCGGGCTCAGTCGAAGATCGGCCCCTGCGTACGCGTCCGCTTGATCTCGTAGAAGCCGGGGATCGACGCCACGAGCAGCGTGCCGTCCCACAGCTTCGCCGCCTCCTCGCCCTTCGGGGCGGGGGTGACGACCGGACCGAAGAAGGCGATCTGCTCGCCGTCCGCGCCCGGGACGGCGATGACCGGGGTGCCGACGTCCTGGCCGACCTTGTCGATGCCCTCCTTGTGGGAGGCGCGCAGCTCGGTGTCGTAGGCGTCGGAGTCCGCGTGGTCGGCCAGCTCGGCGGGCAGGCCGACGTCCTCCAGCGCGCCCACGATCGCCTCGCGGGTGGCCCCCTCGCCCCGGTTGTGGAAGCGGGTGCCGAGCGCCGTGTAGAGCGGGCCGACGATGTCGTCGCCGTGCTTCTGCTGCGCGGCGACGACCACGCGGACCGGGCCCCACGCCTGGTTCTCCAGCATGTCCCGGTACTCCTCGGGCAGCTCGTCGAGCTTGTCCTCGTTGAGGACGGCCAGGCTCATCACATGCCAACGGACCTCGACGTCACGGACCTTCTCCACCTCCAGCATCCAGCGGGAGGTCATCCACGCCCAGGGACAGAGCGGGTCGAACCAGAAGTCGACGGGGGTCCGGCCGGTCGCCGTGCTGTTCTCGGACATCTCTCTCCTCATCGGGACCTCATCGCACGTGATGCGGGCGTGCGCCCGTGCCCGCATACGCACATGCGGGCGTGCGCACATCTCCGCACAACGCCGTCGTGCGCACCGCTCATTCCCGCGCGCGGGCCGGTCGACGACGTGGCCGCCCAGCCGGACGACGGCATGGGAGGATCAAAGTAATCGAACGTACACAAAGGAACGTGACACAAAGGAGTGTGCCCGTGCCCGGTGAGAACCTGTCCCGCGACGAGGCCCGCGAGCGGGCCGAGCTGCTGAGCGTCGACGGTTACGAGGTCGTTCTCGATCTGCGTTCCGCCGTCGGCGGGCCCGACGGGGAGGGCGGGTCCGAGGGGACCGGCGACGGCGCCTCCCCCGGCCCGCTGACCTTCCGCTCGGTGACGACGATCCGGTTCCGCACCGCGCGGGCGGGGGCGTCGACCTTCGCGGACCTGGTGGCGCCGAGCGTGAACGCGGTGACGCTGAACGGGCGCCCGCTCGACCCCGCCGCCGTCTTCGACGGCACGCGGGTGGCGCTGGACGACCTCCCCGAGGGCGAGAACCTCCTGGTGGTCGACGCGCAGTGCGCGTACAGCCGGACCGGCGAGGGCATGCACCGGTTCGTCGACCCGGAGGACGGCGAGGTCTACCTCTACACGCAGTACGAGCCGGCCGACTCGCGCCGGGTCTTCGCGAACTTCGAGCAGCCCGACCTGAAGGCCCCCTTCCGCTTCGAGGTGGCGGCGCCCGAGGGCTGGACGGTCTGGAGCAACGGGGCCGTCGGGTCGCAGGACGACGGGGTGTGGCGGTTCGCCGAGACGAAGCCGATCCCGACGTACATCACGGCGGTCGTCGCCGGTCCGTACCACTACGTCACCGACTCCTACACCCGCGCGTTCGAGGACGGCACCACGCTGGAGATCCCGCTCGGCGCCATGTGCCGCAAGGGGCTCGCCAAGCACTTCGACGCGGACGACGTCTTCCTGATCACCAAGCAGGGCCTGGACTTCTTCCACGACCACTTCGACTACCCGTACCCCTTCGGCAAGTACGACCAGGCGTTCGTGCCCGAGTACAACCTGGGCGCGATGGAGAACCCGGGCTGCGTGACGTTCCGCGAGGAGTACATCTTCCGCGGCAAGGTGACGCAGGCGTCGTACGAGGGCCGGGCCAACGTCATCCTGCACGAGATGGCGCACATGTGGTTCGGCGACCTGGTCACCATGCAGTGGTGGGACGACCTGTGGCTGAAGGAGTCCTTCGCGGACTTCATGGGCGTCTTCGCGATGGTGGAGGCGACCCGGTTCGAGGACGGCTGGATCACCTTCGCCAACAACCGCAAGGCGTGGGCGTACCGAGCCGACCAGCTGCCGTCCACGCACCCGATCACGGCCGACATCCGTGACCTGGAGGACGCCAAGCTGAACTTCGACGGCATCACGTACGCCAAGGGCGCCTCGGTGCTCAAGCAACTGGTGGCGTACGTGGGCCGGGACGCGTTCCTGGAGGGCGCCCGGCGCTACTTCAAGAAGCACGCCTACGGCAACACCCGGCTGGACGACCTGCTGTCGGTGCTGGCCGAGACCTCCGGGCGCGACATGACCGCCTGGTCCCGGTCCTGGCTCCAGACCGCGGGCGTCAACTCGCTGACGCCGGTGGCCACCTACGACGCGGCGGGCCGGCTCACGGAGCTGGCCGTCCTCCAGGAGGCGGCCGGGTCCCACCCGGAGCTGCGCCCGCACCGGGTCGCGGTCGGGCTGTACCGGCGGGCGGCCGACGGGAGCCTGGTGCGGTACGCGCGCGCCGAGGTGGACGTGGCGGGGCCGCGCACGGTGGTCGAGGAGCTGGCCGGTGCACAGCGCCCGGAGCTGATCCTGGTCAACGACGACGACCTGACGTACTGCAAGGTCCGCTTCGACGAGATGTCGCTGGCCACGCTGCGGGAGCACCTCGGCGACCTGACCGACCCGCTCGCGCGGGCGCTGTGCTGGTCGGCACTGTGGAACATGACGCGCGACGGCCTGATGCCGGCCCGCGATTTCGTCTCCCTCGTGCTGGCCTTCGCCGGCCGGGAGTCCGACATCGGCGTCCTGCAGATGCTGCACGCCTGGACCCGGACGGCCCTGACGCACTACGCGGCGCCCGAGTGGCGCGAGGAGGGCGGCCGGGCGCTGTCCGAGGGCGCGCTGCGCGAACTGCGGGTCGCCGGTCCGGGCAGCGAGCACCAGCTGGCCTGGGCGCGGTTCTTCGCGTCGGTCGCCGACTCGGAGGCGGACTTCCGGCTGCTGTCGGGGCTGCTCGACGGCTCGGCCGCCATCGACGGTCTGGACGTCGACCAGGAGCTGCGCTGGGCGTTCCTGTCGCCGCTGGCCGCGCACGGGGTGGTCGACGCGTCGGCCCTCGACGCCGAACTGACCCGTGACGACACGGCGTCCGGGGAGCGGCACCAGGTGCGGTGCCTGGCCTCGCGCCCCTCCGCCGAGGTGAAGGCGCGTGCGTGGGCGGACGTCGTGGAGTCCGACGCGCTGTCCAACGCGCTGACGGAGGCCGTGATCGCGGGCTTCGAGCAGTCCTCGCAGCGCGAACTGCTGGCGCCGTACACGGAGAAGTACTTCGCCGCGATCGAGCGGGTCTGGGCCGAGCGGTCGATCCAGACCGGGATGAACGTGGTGCGGGGCCTGTTCCCGGCGCTCCAGGACAACCCCGCGACGCTGGAGGCGACCGACGCCTGGCTGGCCGCCCACGCGGACGCGGCACCGGCGCTGCGGCGGCTGGTGCTGGAGGCGCGGGACGACCTGGCGCGGTCGCTGCGGGCCCAGGCGTGCGACGCGGGCACGACCGCGCCGACCGGGATCTGACGGGACCGGCGGCGGCCTGACGGACCGTCCGGGGGCACCCGGAGGTCGTCCGGGCCGTCCGGGGGCCGTCCGGCGGAGGTCTCCGCCGGGGCGGCCCTCTGCCGTCCGGCCGCCCGGGGCATGCTTTTCGGCCGTGGGACACGCACGCTTCAGGACCGCGTTGTCCCGGTTCGCCGACGGGTGTGTAACAGCGGGTTGGTGCCGGGTCCGGGTGCGGGATACCGGGAGACATGACACCGAATTCCCCGTACACCCCGCCCTGCCCCTGCCGTCTCCGCATCACCGACGACGTCCGTCGACGCGTGCTGTCCGCAGCTCAGTTGAGGGCGTACGGCGTGTCCGCGGCGGAGGCCGCCGCGCGATGCGGCGCCGGTGGCCCGTGGCAGCAGCCGCTGCCCGGTGTGTACGTCCTGCACCCGGGGCCGCCGTCCGACGAGGAGCGGCTGCGCTGCGCCCTGCTGTACGCGGGCCGTCCACCGGCCTCCCGACGCCGGGGCACGCACGGCCTGCCGCACGGACGACCGGACGCGGGCGGGCCGTCGGGCACGGGCGGACGGACACGAGCCGCCGGGCAGGCGGGCGCGGAGGGACACGCGGGCGTGGACGGGCAGTCGGGCATGGACGGGCAGGCGCGGCCGGGCTCGGACCCCGGGTACGGGGAGGCCATGCTCACGGGACTCGCCGCACTCGCCCTGCACGGGTTCACGGCGGCGGTGCCGCCCGGCTCGCCGGAGCGGATCGACGTGCTCGTGCCGCGCACCCGCCGGCTGCGCTCGGTACGGGACGTGCGCCTGGTGCGGGCCGCCGACCGCCCCCGCCCCGAGCAGATCCGCGGGTTGCCCGTGGCACCGGTGGAGCGGGCGCTCGCGGACGCGGTCTCCGGGCTCACGGAAGGCTCGGCCGTCCACCGGCTGCTCACCGAGGCCATGCACGGTGGGCACGCAGAACCGGCCGCCGTCGTAGGCGAGTTGAGCCGGGCCGGGCTGCTGGACCGCCCGCACGTGGCGGACGCGGCCGACTCGCTGCTCACCGAGGGGCGCGCGCCGGCGGAGGACCGGCTGTACGCGCTGGTGCGGTCGTACGGCCTGCCGGAGCCGCTGTGGAACGTGGACCTGCGGCTGCCCGGGGGCCCGCATCTGGGCGCGGTGGACGCCTACTGGCCCGAGCACGCGGTCGCCGTGGTGCTCGACACGAGGGCGCCCCGCCACAGCAGGCTCGACGGCGACCGGCGCCGGGCGGAGCACGACGCGCGCTGGTCCGCCCACCTCGCCCAGCGGGAGCATCTGGAACGACTCGGGGTCACCGTCGTCCATCTCTCGCCGAAGAAGCTCCTCGCCGCAGCCGAGCAGCAGGCGGTCGTGGTGCGTACGGCCCTGTCCGCGGCGGCGGACCGCGCACCGGCGGCCCGCGTGATCATCCTGCCCCGCTGACCGTGCGCGCATCGCGTACCGCGCGGGCAGCTTCACTCACACCCCGTTCCGTACGCGTGCCGGACTCCGCCCGCATCATGCCGAACTCCCGCCACAGGCGCCGCTATCCACCGTTTCATCCCTGATGGCGCATCAGCCCCGGTGGCGGGATGCCGCCATGTCCACATCTCGTCCCCCTCAACTCTCCACAAACCCCTGTCATTTACGAAAGGGTGAGCGGTCATCCGGTACCGAATTCCGGACCTTCTCTTTCACTTTCAGGGATGCTGATGACCACCGAGTCCTCCAGTCTGATACCCGGGGCGAGACGCGCGGCTCGAGTCGCGGCTGCCGCCGGCCTGGTGGCCGCGCTCGCCGCCACCGGCGCGGCCCCCGTCTTCGCCGTGGACAACCCCGCGCCCGGTCCTGTCAAGTCCGCCGCCGAGGACGCCTCCAAGGACAAGCTCGGCGCGAACGACGCCGAGGTCCTGGCCAAGGCCAAGGCCAAGGGCGAGAAGAACATCACGATGATGGTCGCCACCGCTCCCGGTGCGACCGCCCAGGTCGCCGAGCAGCTGGACGCCGTCAAGGGCTCCGTGCTCGGGCGTGCGTACGACAAGCTCGGCTACGTACGGGCCACCGTGCCGACCGCGAGCGCCGAGGCGACCATCAAGGCCGCCTCCAAGCTGTCGTCCGTCCACGGCATCGATCTCAAGCAGGAGATCAAGCTGGACGACCCGACGCCCGCGGGCGACCGCGCCGCCGGAGCCTCGGCCAGGACGAAGGCCACCGGCAGCCACCCGGCGCCCGACAAGAAGACCCCGGCGAAGAACCCGTACAACCCGTCCTTCGAGACGGGCGCGGTGGACTTCGTCGAGCAGCACCCCCGGGCCGACGGCCGCGGGATCACCATCGGCATCCTCGACTCGGGTGTCGACCTCGGCCACCCGGCGCTGCAGAAGACCACCACGGGCGAGCGCAAGATCGTCGACTGGGTGACCGCCACGGACCCGGTCAACGACGGCGACGGCACCTGGCTGCGGATGACCGACTCGGTGTCCGGCCCGTCCTTCACGCACCAGGGCCGCACGTACAAGGCGCCCAAGGGCGACTACCGGATCAGCCTGTTCGCCGAGGCCGCCACCAAGGGCGGCGACATGGCGGGCGACCTGAACCGCGACGGCGACACCACCGACGTGTGGGCCGTGCTGTACGACCCGGTCACCGGTGACGTGCGCGTCGACCTGAACGACAACGCCGACTTCACCGACGACGCCACCCTGAAGCCGTACAAGGAGAAGCACCAGGTCTCCTACTTCGGCAAGGACGACCCGCGCACCGACGTCGCCGAGCGCATCCCGTTCACCGTGGAGACGCGCAAGAACGTCGTCTACAACGCGGCGGGCGCCACGGCCGACTTCGTCAACATCGGCGTCATCGAGAGCGAGCACGGCACCCACGTCGCGGGCATCACCGCCGCGAACGGCCTGTTCGGCGGCAAGATGAACGGTGCCGCGCCCGGCGCGAAGATCGTCTCCTCGCGCGCCTGCACCTGGTCCGGCGGCTGCACCAACATCGCGCTCACCGAGGGCATGATCGACCTCGTCGTGAACCGCGGTGTCGACGTCGTCAACATGTCGATCGGCGGCCTGCCGCCGCTGAACGACGGCAACAACGCCCGCGCGGAGCTCTACAAGCGGCTCGTCGACATCTACGGCGTCCAGCTGGTCATCTCGGCCGGCAACGACGGCCCGGGCGTGAACACCATCGGCGACCCCGGCCTCGCCGACCACGTCATCTCCGTCGGCGCGTCCATCTCCAAGGAGACCTGGGCCGCCAACTACGGCTCGAACGTCACCAAGAAGTACGACATGATGCCGTTCTCCTCGCGCGGTCCGCGTGAGGACGGCGGCTTCACGCCGACCCTGACGGCCCCGGGTGCCGCGATCAACACCACCCAGACCTGGCTGCCCGGCGGTCCGGTCAAGGAGGCGGGCTACAGCCTGCCGGCCGGCTACTCCATGCTCCAGGGCACCTCTATGGCCTCGCCGCAGGCCGCCGGCGCGACCGCGCTGCTGCTGTCCGCCGCGAAGCAGAAGCACATCGAGCTGCCGCCGGCCGATCTGCGCACCGCGCTGACCAGCTCCGCCACCCACATCAAGGACGTGCCCGCGCACGCCCAGGGCTCCGGTCTGATCGACATCGTCGGCGCCTGGAAGCTGATCGAGAAGCAAGGCACCCCGGCGCACGAGTACAAGGTCAAGGCCCCGGTCGACACCGCGATCGACTTCGCGCTCAAGACCCCGGGCTTCGGCACCGGCCTCTACGACCGCGAGGGCGGCCTGAAGGTCGGCCAGAAGAAGACGTACGACGTCACGATCACCCGCACCACGGGTCCGGACAAGGCCGTCAAGCACCAGCTGTCGTGGAAGAACAACGACGGCACCTTCAAGCTGGTCGGCCCGTCCGCCGTCTCCCTGCCGCTGGACCAGCCGGTCACGGTGAAGGTCCAGGCGAAGCCGGGCAGCAAGGGCGTGCACAGCGCGATCCTGCGCGTCGACGACAAGAAGACCGTCGGCGTCGACCAGCAGATCCTCACCACGGTCGTCGTCTCCACGGAGCTGGCGAAGCCCTCCTACGCGTTCAAGGCGTCCGGATCGGTGCAGCGCAACAGCAGCACGTCGTACTTCCTGACCGTCCCGGAAGGCGCCAAGACCCTCGAGGTCGCGATGAGCGGTCTGCGCTCCGGCAGCCAGACCCGCTTCATCTCGATCCACCCGTACGGGGTGCAGATGGAGGACAGCTCCACCGTCTACTGCTACCCGAACTACGAGAACCCGTCCAACACCTGCCGCCCCGACGTGCGCTCCTACAAGGACCCGCAGCCGGGCGTCTGGGAGATCGAGGTCGAGGCGCGCCGCACCTCGCCGCTGCTGGACAACCCGTACAAGCTGGACGTCTCGCTGCTCGGTGCCACCTTCGACCCGGCGGTGCGGACCCTTCCCGAGGCGAAGATCGGCACCCCGGCCGCGGTGACCTGGAAGGCCACCAACAACGCCGGTGACCTGGCGGGCTCGCTCAAGGGCGGTTCACTGGGCTCGGCCAAGGTCGCCAAGCCGACGATCAAGACGGGCGACGAGCAGCTGTACACGGTCACCATCGGTGAGGGCGTCGAGAAGCTGGACGTCGCCATCGGCGGCACCTCGGACGCCAACGCGGACCTGGACCTGTACGTCTTCAAGGGCAACACCCAGGTCGCCGCGTCCACCACGGCCGGCTCCGAGGAGGCGGTCAGCATGGAGAAGCCCGCCGCCGGTACGTACACCGTCCTCGTGCACGGTTACAGCGTCCCCGCCGGAACCAGCACCTACGACTACCGCGACGTGTACTACGCGCCGTCGCTCGGCACGATCAAGGTCGACGAGTCGAAGGCCGTGAACCTGGCGGGCGGCGCCTCCACCGAGATCGCCGCCGAGGTGTCGGTCGCCGGGGCGGCCCCCGCGGGCCGGCAGTTCTTCGGCGAGGTGCACCTGGTGAACAGCCGCGGCACCGCCGCGGGCACCGGCAGCGTCGTGATCGAGAAGGTCACGCAGTGACCCAGCGGTCACACGCCGATCGAGTGAGGGTCATGCGGTGACGGACACCCTGTCCGGCATGTGATCCGTACGACAGTGGGGCGGGCGCTCGGCGGAGCGTCCGCCCCACTGCCATGCGCGCCGGGAACCGCCACGCCCACCACACGCGCCCCGGCCGCCCCGGCCCCGCGGGCGGGCGCTGTCCACACCCCGGACAATGGATTGGACAAGGAAGCCGTGGACATACGCATCATGGAGCGGCAACCGTGCCAGTTCGTACGTTCGAAGGAGTTCCCGTGAAGGTCGGAATCGTCGGCGCCACCGGTCAGGTCGGCACAGTCATGCGCGGGATCCTGGCCGAGCGGAAGTTCCCGGTCGACGAGCTGCGACTCTTCGCCTCCGCGCGTTCCGCGGGCTCCACCATCGTGTGGGAGGGCCGCGAGATCACCGTCGAGGACGCCTCGACGGCCGACTACACCGGACTGGACATCGTGCTGTTCTCGGCCGGTGGCGCGACCTCGAAGGCGCTGGCCGAGAAGGTCGCCTCGCAGGGCGCCGTCGTCATCGACAACTCCTCCGCCTGGCGCAAGGACCCCGAGGTCCCGCTGGTGGTCTCCGAGGTCAACCCGCACGCGGTCGCCGACCGGCCCAAGGGCATCATCGCCAACCCGAACTGCACCACGATGGCCGCCATGCCGGTGCTGCGCCCGCTGCACGAGGAGGCCGGCCTGGAGGCGCTGACCGTCGCCACCTACCAGGCGGTGTCCGGTTCCGGGCTGGCCGGTGTCGCCGAGCTGCACGGCCAGGCGTCCAAGGTCGTCGCCGACGCCGACAAGCTCACCCACGACGGCGGGGCCGTCGACTTCCCCGAGCCCGCCGTCTACGAGCGCCCGATCGCGTTCAACGTGCTGCCGCTGGCCGGTTCGATCGTCGAGGACGGCTCCTTCGAGACCGACGAGGAGCAGAAGCTCCGCAACGAGTCCCGCAAGATCCTGGAGATCCCGGGGCTGAAGGTGTCCGGCACCTGCGTCCGGGTCCCGGTCTTCTCCGGCCACTCGCTCCAGGTCAACGCACGCTTCGCCCGCCCGATCGGCGTCGAGCGCGCCTACGAGCTGCTGAAGGACGCCCCGGGCGTCGAGCTCTCCGAGATCCCCACCCCGCTCCAGGCGGCGGGCAAGGACGCCTCGTACGTGGGCCGGATCCGGGTCGACGAGACCGTGGAGAACGGCCTCGCGCTCTTCGTCTCCAACGACAACCTGCGCAAGGGCGCGGCGCTGAACGCGGTGCAGATCGCGGAGCTGGTGGCGGCGGAGCTGAGGAAGGGCTGACGCGTCCGCGCACGGACGACGCACGGGTGAGGGGCGGCCACCGGGATGCGGTGGCCGCCCTTTCGTGCGCCCGTGTGCTCGCCCGCGCCGGTGCGCGCTCCACTCGCGTTCCTCCGCACTCCGCCCGCGCGTGCGACGTGGAAGGATGACCGAAAACGTCACACCCAAGGAGATGACCGCGTGCCTGGCACGAATCTGACCCGCGAAGAGGCACAGGAGCGGGCGCGCCTGCTGACCGTGGACGCGTACGAGATCGATCTCGACCTCTCCGGAGCGCAGGAGGGCGGCACCTTCCGGTCCGTGACCACCGTGCGCTTCGACTCCGCCGAGGCCGGTGCGGAGACCTTCATCGACCTGGTCGCGCCGACCGTGCACGAGGTCGAGCTGAACGGCAGGGCTCTGGACGCCGCGGCCGTGTTCCACGACTCGCGCATCGCGCTCCCGGGCCTGGTCGCGGGCTCCAACGAGCTGAAGGTCGTCGCCGACTGCGCGTACACCAACAGCGGCGAGGGCCTGCACCGCTTCGTCGACCCGGTCGACCAGCAGGCATATCTCTACACCCAGTTCGAGGTTCCGGACGCCCGGCGCGTCTTCGCGAGCTTCGAGCAGCCCGACCTGAAGGCGACGCTCCGGTTCACCGTGAAGGCCCCGGAGGGCTGGACGGTCGTCTCGAACTCCCCGACGCCCGAGCCGCGCGACAACGTCTGGTCCTTCGAGCCGACGCCCCGCATCTCGACGTACATCACGGCCCTGATCGCCGGCCCGTACCACGCGGTGCACAGCAGCTACGAGAAGGACGGCCGGACCGTTCCGCTCGGCATCTACTGCCGCCCGTCGCTGGCCGAGTACCTCGACGCGGACGCGATCTTCGACGTGACGCGGCAGGGCTTCGACTGGTTCCAGGAGAAGTTCGACTACGAGTACCCGTTCGCCAAGTACGACCAGCTGTTCGTTCCCGAGTTCAACGCGGGCGCGATGGAGAACGCGGGCGCGGTGACCATCCGCGACCAGTACGTGTTCCGCTCGAAGGTGACGGACGCGGCGTACGA
This sequence comes from Streptomyces sp. NPDC032161, assembly GCF_040636995.1. NCBI lineage: Bacteria > Bacillati > Actinomycetota > Actinomycetes > Kitasatosporales > Streptomycetaceae > Streptomyces > Streptomyces sp. NPDC032161. Next base: position 954,402 of record NZ_JBEZVN010000002.1, read on the forward strand.
GACGCGTGCCGAGACCATCCTGCACGAGCTGGCCCACATGTGGTTCGGCGACCTCGTCACCATGGAGTGGTGGAACGACCTGTGGCTCAACGAGTCGTTCGCCACGTACACGTCGATCGCCTGCCAGGCGTACGCGGAGGGCTCGAAGTGGCCGCACTCCTGGACGACGTTCGCCAACTCCATGAAGACGTGGGCGTACCGCCAGGACCAGCTGCCCTCCACGCACCCGATCATGGCGGACATCCGTGACCTGGACGACGTGCTGGTCAACTTCGACGGGATCACGTACGCCAAGGGCGCCTCGGTCCTGAAGCAGCTGGTGGCGTACGTCGGCATGGACGAGTTCTTCAAGGGCGTCCAGGCCTACTTCAAGGCGCACGCCTACGGCAACACCCGCCTGTCCGACCTGCTGGGCGCGCTGGAGGAGACCTCCGGCCGCGACCTGAAGACCTGGTCGAAGGCGTGGCTGGAGACGGCGGGCATCAACATCCTGCGCCCGGAGATCACCACGGACGAGAACGGCCACGTCACCTCGTTCACGGTCGTCCAGGAGGCCCCGGCACTGCCCGCGGGCGCGAAGGGCGAGCCGACGCTGCGCCCGCACCGGATCGCGATCGGCTGCTATGCCATCGACACCGCCGACTCCGGCAAGCTGGTCCGTACGAACCGGATCGAGCTGGACGTCGACGGCGAGCGCACCACCGTGCCGTTCCCGGCCGGCACCGCCCGCCCCGCCGTGATCCTGCTCAACGACGACGACCTCTCGTACGCGAAGGTCCGGCTCGACGAGGAGTCGCTGCGCGTCGTCACCGAGCACCTCGGCGACTTCGCCGAGTCCCTGCCCCGCGCCCTGTGCTGGGCCTCCGCGTGGGACATGACCCGCGACGGCGAGCTGGCCACCCGCGACTACCTCTCCCTGGTGCTCTCCGGCATCGGCAAGGAGTCGGACATCGGCGTCGTCCAGTCGCTGCACCGCCAGGTGAAGCTGGCCCTGGACCTGTACGCGGCACCGGAGTGGCGCGAGGCCGGTCTGGCCCGGTGGACCGAGGCGACCCTCGCCCACCTGCGCGCGGCGGAGCCGGGCAGCGACCACCAGCTGGCCTGGGCCCGCGCCTTCGCGGCGACCGCCCGCACCCCGCAGCAGCTGGACCTGCTGTCCTCGCTGCTCGACGGCAAGGAGAGCATCGAGGGTCTGGCCGTCGACACGGAACTGCGCTGGGCGTTCGTCGAGCGGCTCGCCGCGACCGGCGTCTTCGAGGAGGACGAGATCGCGGGCGAGTACGAGCGCGACCGGACGGCGGCGGGCGAGCGCCACGCGGCGACCGCCCGTGCGGCCCGCCCCACGGAGGCGGCGAAGGCGGAGGCGTGGGCCTCGGTCGTCGAGTCCGACAAGCTGCCGAACGCCGTCCAGGAGGCGGTCATCGCCGGCTTCGTCCAGTCCGACCAGCGCGAACTGCTGGCCCCGTACACGGAGAAGTTCTTCGCGGCGGTCAAGGGCGCCTGGGAGTCCCGCAGCCACGAGATGGCCCAGCAGATCGCCGTCGGCCTCTACCCGGCGGTCCAGGTCGCGCAGGAGACCCTGGACGCCACGGACGCCTGGCTGTCCTCGGCGCAGCCGAACGCGGCCCTGCGCCGCCTGGTCTCCGAGTCGCGCTCCGGCGTGGAACGCGCCCTGAAGGCCCGCGCGGCGGACGCGGCGGCGGCCACGGCCTGACGCGGCCTGCACGGGAGAACGGCGATGCCCCGGACCGCGGCCGCGGTCCGGGGCATCGCCGTTCTCCGTTCCCGGACGTACCAGGGGCGCCGCTGTTCCCGGGGACGCGGCTCAGACTGCGATGACCTCCACACCCTGCTCAAGGTCCTTGAAATCGTCCGGTTTGCGCGTGTGGAGCGGCAGCCCTTCGGCCGCCGCCACAGCCGCGATCATCAGGTCCACGCGTCACGGACGGGGGTATCGCGCCGTATTGCGTTGCGATACAGCAGACCACGCTCCTGGGCCCCCGGGCGCAGCGCCGCGGACGGGTCAGGCCAGGGCCCGCTCGTAGCGGCGGGCCAGATCGGCCGCGCCGGCCTCCGTGAGGCTGCCGTGCAGGCGCATGCGGGCGATGCCGCCGTCGGGGAAGGCGTCGAGGCGGACGTGGGTGACGACCGCCGGGGCGCGGAGCGGGAAGCGGTGGAGGGTGTCGGGCTGGAGGCGGGTGCGGGGGATGATCTCGAACCATTCGCCGGTCTCGCCGTTCCGGCCGTGCAGGGCGATCCAGCCGGCCGCGTTGCCCTTGAGGCAGGCGGTGTCGATCTCGACCGCCCGGACCGCGCCCTGGGCGGGGAGGCGGAAGCGGACCCAGTCGTTCGTGTCGCGGACCCGGCGGCGGCGGTTCTCCCAGCCGTCGTCCATCCTGCGGGAGGTGCCGGGCAGGATGATCTGGGTCGGCGAGGAGTAGAAACGGTCCGAGGCGTCCTGGTGACTGCCGCCGTTCAGCACGGATACCAGGTCGAAGGTGCCGAGCGCGGCCAGCCAGGACGGGTCGGGCAGGACCTCGCCGTGGACGCGGAGGCGGGCGATGCCGCCGTCGGGGTGCTGGCAGAGGCGCAGGTGGGTGTGGCGGCGGCCGCTGGTGATCTCGAAGCCGTTGGCGGCGTGGCCGCGCACCGGGGTCGGCGGGACGATCTCCTCCCACTTCACGTCGTCCGCGAGGAGTTCCTCGGGGCCGGGGGCGCCGTCCACCGCCGTCGCCTGGATCGAGACGCGCTGCGGGTAGTTGCCGCGGAAGTGGGCCGTGTCGACGACGATGCCGCGGATGACGCCGGGGGCACCGAGACGGATCAGCGCCCAGTCGTGCTCGTCCGGGGCCGGGAACGGGTGGTGCGCGTCCGCGCCGCGCCGACGGCGGGTCTCCCAGCCGTCCATGACCTTGCCCTTGTGGCCGAAGCGCTCCGGGTCGAAGACCGCGCGTTCCGGGACGAGGAGGTTCTCGCGCTGGGCGAAGAACTCGTCGTTGGCGGCGATCACACCCGCGCCGAGGCGGCGGTCGGCGAGGTCGACGAGATCGGTGAACGGGAGGTCGGTGGTGCGGTAGTCGGCGTACGGGTCGCCGCCGCCGTACGGGGCCGCGTCGTTGGCGTGGGGGTCCTCGGTGGCGTTCTCGTGGTGGTTCTCGTGGGACTTCCCCTGCTGGTTCTCGTTCCGGTCGGAGGTCATGGGGCTACTGTCGCCACCACCGACCCGTCAGGTCCATCGAAAGTTACTGCACTGTCCGTGCAGTGGAAGTGAACGATGCGGCCGTCCCGACGAGCGCCGCGAGGACCCGGGCCACCGCGGGCCCGCGCTCGGCGCCTTGCCGCACCGCCGCCAGCACGTGGCGCCGCGGCTGGTCCGCCTCCAGTACGCGCATCACCACGCGGCCCCGGCGGCCGTACCGTTCCGCGGACGCCATGCGCGGGATCAGCGCCACCCCCATGCCCGCCTCGACCATGGCCAGGATCGCCGTCCAGCCCGCGGCGCTGTGCGCCTGCTCGGGTACGAACCCGGCGGCCTCGCACGCCGCCGTGGTGATCCGCGACCAGGGGCCGGAGCCGCCGAAGATCCAGGGGTCGTCGCGGAGGTCCGCGAGCCGGAGACCGGGCGCGGCGGCCAGGCGGTGGCCGACGGGCAGGGCCACGTCCAGCGGGTCGGCGAGCAGCGGCAGCACGGCGAACCGGGGGTCGTGGGACGCCGGGGCGTGGGCGGCGAGGGACAGCGCGAGGTCCGCGTCACCGGCGGCCAGCAGTTCGTACGCCTGCGCGGCCTCCGCCTCCCGCACCCGCACGTCCGGTCCCGGGCGGTCCTCGGCGCGCAGCCGCTGCACCGCCGGTACGACGAGGGCGGGCACCGCCGTGGAGAACGCCGCGACCCGTACCTCGCCGGCCTCGCCGCGCAGATAGCCGGTCAGTTCCGCGTCGGCGCGCTCCAACTGGGCGAAGACGGCCTCGGCGTGACGCAGCACGAGGTGCGCGGCGTCGGTGAGGCGGACCCGTCGCCCCTGGGCCTCCAGGAGCGGGACGCCGAGCTGCCGGGACAGGTTGGACAGTTGCTGCGAGACGGCCGACGGGGTCATCAGCAGCGCCTCGGCGGTCGCGGTGACCGTGCCCCGGTCGCGCAGCGTGCGAAGGACGCGGAGCTTCTTGACGTCCCAGTCGGTCATGTCCGCGCCCCGGTCATGACCGCGACCCGTCCGGCCGTCCGGCGACGAACCTGGGCCTCCGCCGTCCGGACACGCGTGCGCGCCGCTCGGCACGGGGTACCGACGGCGCACTCGGCGGGAACGGGGGTCTGCCCGACACGGGCCGATCGCCCGGACACGGGTCCGTCTCCCGGACCCGTCGGACCTGTCCCCCGGGGTTCGTCAGGCCTGCTTCTTGGACTTGTCGAAGATCATGACCAGACCCGCGATGACCACGAACAGGGCGATGGGGGCCACGACGTACAGGCCGACCGTCTCCATCACGCTCAGGCCCGGGCCGGGGTCGTCACCGTCGTCGCGGGTGAGCGCGAGCGCGGGGGACGACATGAGCAGCATCATCAGCGTCGTTCCGGCCGCGACGGCGCCGGCGCGCATAGCGTTCTTCTTGTCCACGGTGCAAACGTAGCGAACGCCCCCGACGGGCGCGCGCCCGGGGGTGCCGTACGGGCCTCGCGACCGCGCCCGGGCGGCGTACGGCCCTCGTACGGACCATGGACGAGCCGCCCGCGCCCGGGGCCGGGACGCCTCGGGATCAGGGCGGGGTCACGGCCGGGGCCCCGGCCCGGTACGCGTCGTCGGCCGCTCCGTCCCGTGTTCCTCGCGCGGACGGAAGACCTCCATCAGCCGGTGCAGCCGGGGCGCGGCGGCCAGTTCCTCCAGCGTGACCGCGTCGCCCTCCGCGTCGGCGAGGGGCAGCCGCCAGTTGGGGTACTGGTCCCAGGTGCCCGGAACGTTCTGCGGGCGGCGGTCGCCGAGCGCGTCGGGGAGCCAGACGCCGACCATGCGGGCGGGGGTGCGCAGCAGGAAGCGGTGCACGGCGCGGACGGCGCCCTCCTCGTCGCCCTCGCCCTCCGGGAGCAGCCGGAGCCGGGCGAGATGGCCGAGCCACTCGGCGGTGTCGTGGGCCTCCGCGGCCCGCTCCTCCGCGAGGCCGCGGGTGAGCAGGCCGAGGCCGTGACGCAGCGCCACATGATCGCCGGTCAGCCGGGCGGCGGTGGGCGGCAGGTCGTGCGTGGTGGCGGTGGCCAGGCAGCCCTCGCGCCACCGCTCGGGGGCGAGCGGGCGGCCGGTGCCGTCCCAGTCCCGTTCGAACCAGAGCACGGAGGTGCCGAGCACACCGCGGCGGGCCAGCGTCTCGCGCACCCACGGCTCGACCGTGCCGAGGTCCTCCCCCACGACGACGGCCCCGGCGCGGTGCGCCTCCAGCACCAGGACGGCGAGCATCGCCTCGGCGTCCTGGCCGACGTAGGTGCCTTCGGTGGGCGGGCGTCCCTCGGGCACCCACCAGAGCCGGAACAGGCCCATGACGTGGTCGATGCGCAGGGCCCCCGCGTGGGCGAGGAGCCCGCGCAGCAGTGTGCGGTACGGGGCGTAGCCGGACGCGGCGAGGGCGTCGGGGCGCCACGGGGGCAGCCCCCAGTCCTGGCCGTGGGCGTTGAAGGCGTCCGGGGGCGCGCCGACGGACATGCCGTGGGCGAAGGCGTCCCGCAGGGCCCAGGCGTCGGAGCCGCCCGGGTGCACGCCGACGGCGAGGTCGTGGACGATGCCGACGGCCATCCCCGCGTCCCGGGCCGCGCGCTGGGCGGCGGCGAGCTGTTCGTCGATCAGCCAGACGAGCCGGCAGTGGAAGTCGACCCGGTCGGCCAGAGCGCGGCGGGCCCGGGCGGTCTCCTCGGAGCGGGGGTCGCGCAGGGCGGTCGGCCAGGTGTGCCAGTCGGGTCCGTGCACCTCGGCGAGGGCGCACCACAGGGCGTGGTCCTCCAGGGCCTGCCCCTGTTCGGCCAGGAAGTCGCAGTAGGCGGCGCGGCGGCCCGGGGTGAGGGGGACGGCCCTGACGAGTTCGAGGGCCCGGCGCTTGAGCTCCCAGACGGCGTCCCGGTCGATCAGGGCGCCCTTGTCCAGGACGGTGTCGCCGAGCGCGGCGGCACCCTGTCGCAAGTCGTCGAGGGCGGCCCGGTCGGGTACGTGGCCGTACTCGGGGATCGATTCGACGTGCAGATGGACGGGGTCGGGAAAGCGCCGGGACGAGGGGCGGTACGGGGACGGGTCGGTGGGATCGCCGGGCACGGCGACGTGGAGCGGGTTGATCTGGATGAATCCGGCGCCGAGGGCGCGCCCCGACCAGGCGGCCAGATCGGCGAGGTCGCCGAGGTCGCCCATGCCCCAGGAGCGGGTGGAGAGCAGCGAGTAGAGCTGTACGAGGAAGCCGTGGCAGCGCCCGGGCGGGCCCGGCGCCCGGGGCGGGGCGACGACGAGCGTGGCGCCCGCGCTCCGGCCGCCCGGCGCGTGGGCGGACAACCGGTGCACGCCGAGCGGCGGTTCGCTCCACCAGACGGGGGCCGTCGGTCCGCCCGCGCCGGCGCCCGCCTCCGTGCCCGTACCGGCGGCCCCCGCGCCCGTCCTCGTGGTCCTGCCCGGACGAGCGCCCCGGCCCGGGGTCGTACCGCCGCCCGCTCCGGCGGGCGTGATCCGCATGGAGAGCGGCGGGGACGAACCGGCGTCCTCGAGGGCGATGTCGAGCCTGGTGCCGGGCGGCAGGGCGGTCAGTGCCGTGGGCGGCGGCTCCCCCGACCACACCACGAGCGTCGGCGGGAGGAGCGCGGAGCGGGCGGCGGACTCGGCGGCGACGAGCGAATCCCGTACCGAATCGGGGGTGGCGGCGTCCACGCCGAGCGCGGCGAGCACGGCGACGAGGGTGTCGTCGGGGACGGACACCGTGACACCGGCGGACGGGGAGTAGGAGGTGGCGACACCGTGCAGTGCGGCGAGCCGGGACAGGCCCATTCAGACTCCTGGGGACTCCATGCCCCACGTGCTGCCGGCGGTGGCCGGCTCGCTGGTCAGCGGGGCATTGACGGCGAGCGGGGGTTCGCTGGTCAACGGGGTGGCCTCGGCGAGCGGGGGCTCGCTGGTCAGGGGTATCGCGTCGGCGAGCGGTGGCTCGCTGGTCAGCGGGCCGGGTCCGGGCGCGGGGAACACGCCGGGCGACGACGGGCCGGGGAGCGGATCGGGACCGGATGCCTGTCGGGAGAGGGCGGAGAGCAGAAGCTGCGCGGCAGCGGACATGGTGGCCTCCTGGCCGTGGCGGAACAGGGCACAGCACGCCTACCCAGCGGGCCCGGCCGCAGACGCAGGCGATATCGCAACGAGTTCAACGTGCCCCGAGTCACATTCCGTTCCCCTGGGCCCGGTTCTCCGCAAGTCGTCCGTCGATTTCGGCCATTCGGCGTCATCCTTGGTGTCCCACGCCGATGACCGATCCTCCCTCACCACCTCCACGACATCGGGCATTTGCGGCACAACCGCCCCGTGCATTGACACCCTCGCGCGTGGGTGGTGGGCTCGGAAGCCACCGGTGGGGACCACGGAAGCACCATCGGCGAGAACGAGGCGAACGCCGGCCGGGGCGGAGGAAGCACCGTCGGCGGGAGCCGGGGAAGCGAGGGAGACGGGCGATGCGGCTCAGGTACCGGAAGCGGGCGACGGCCGTCGCGGTCGCCGTGCTCGGCGGGCTGCTCTCCACGGGAACGCCGGCCGCGGTCGCGGCCCCCTCGGTGCCCGGCTCCCCCACCGTCACCACGCCGGACCGCACGGACGAGGGCGCGCCCCCCGCCGTGTGGCCGCGCCCCCAGTCCATCGAGAGGTCCGGCCCGTCCGTCCCGCTCACCGCGGAGGTCACGCTCGTGGCCGACGCGGACGCCGATCCGTACGCCGTGGAGGCGCTCCGACAGGTCCTGCGGGGTGCGGGCGTGCGCACCGTCCACGAGACGCTGCCGGGCCGCGGCCCCGTCGTCCGGCTCGGCGGCGACAGTGCCGGGGCCGCGCTGCGCGCGCTGCGCGTCCCTGACCGCGGCGATCTGCCCTCCGGCGGCTACCGGCTCGCGGTCGGCCGGGTCGCGGGCCGCGACACCGTCGCCGTGGACGGCGTCGGCGAGGACGGCCTGTTCCACGGGGTGCAGACGCTGCGTCAGCTGCTCCGGGACGGCGGTGTCGCCGGGGTCACGGTCCGGGACTGGCCCGGCACCGCCGTGCGCGGGATGACGGAGGGCTTCTACGGGGAGCCGTGGACCCGGGCCGAACGGCTGGCGCAGATCGGCTTCATGGGGCGTACGAAGCAGAACCGGTATCTCTACGCGGCGGGTGACGACCCCTACCGTCAGGCCCGTTGGCGCGACCCCTACCCCGCCGACCGGAGGGCCGACTTCCGGGCGCTGGCCGAGCGGGCCCGTGCCGAGCACGTGACACTGGGCTGGGCGGTCGCCCCCGGTCAGAGCATGTGCATGGCGTCGGACGGCGACGTGCGGGCGCTGACGAAGAAGCTCGACGCGATGTGGGCGCTGGGCGTGCGGGCGTTCCAGCTGCAGTTCCAGGACGTCAGCTACAGCGAGTGGCACTGCGGCGACGACGCCGACACGTTCGGCAGGGGCCCCGAGGCGGCGGCCCGGGCACAGGCGCGGGTGGCGAGCGCGGTGGCGCGGCACCTCGCGGAACGCCATCCGGGTTCGGAGCCGCTGTCGGTGATGCCGACGGAGTTCTACCAGGACGGGGCGACCGCGTACCGCACGGCGCTCGCGAAGGAGTTGGACGACCGGGTGCAGGTCGCCTGGACCGGTGTCGGGGTCGTGCCCCGGACCATCACCGGCGGCGAACTGGCCGGTGCGCGGGCCGCGTTCCGGCATCCACTGATCACGATGGACAACTACCCGGTGAACGACTACGCGCAGGACCGCATCTTCCTGGGCCCGTACACCGGGCGGGACCCGGCGGTGGCGGCCGGTTCCGCGGCGCTGCTCGCGAACGCCATGGAGCAGCCGTCGGCGTCCCGCATCCCGCTGTTCACCACCGCGGACTTCGCGTGGAACCCGAAGGGGTACCGGCCGCAGGAGTCCTGGCGGGCGGCGATCGACGACCTCGCGGGCGGCGACGCCCGTGCCGGGGACGCGCTGCGCGCGCTGGCCGGGAACAGCGCGACGTCCGTCCTGGGCGGCGACGAGTCGGCGTACCTGCGGCCGCTGCTGGACGCCTTCTGGCGGTCGCGCACGGCGGAGGACGCCGCGACGCGGGACGGCGCCGAGCGCGCGCTGCGCGCCGCCTTCACGGTGATGCGCGAGGCCCCGCAGCGGCTGAAGGGCCCGGTCGGCGGGCGGCTCGACGAGGAAGTGCGGCCGTGGACCGAGCAGTTGTCCCGGTACGGCCGGGCGGGCGAACTGGCCGTCGACCTGCTGGGGGCCCAGCGGCGCGGCGACGGCGCCGCCGCGTGGCGGGCGTCCCTGGCGCTGGAGCCGCTGCACCGGGCGACGAAGAAGAGCGGCGCGACGGTCGGTGCGGGGGTGCTGGGCCCGTTCCTGGACCGGGTGCGCCGGGAGGCGGACGCCTGGACCGGCGCGGACCGGAAGGCGGGCACGGTGACCCGGGCGCCGGGCAGTTACACGGTGCGGCTGGACCGGGCCCGTCCGGTGGAGACGGTGACGGCGATGACGGTGCCCGGGAGCGGCCCGGCGGCCGGAGCGACGCTGGAGGCACACGTGCCCGGCGAGGGCTGGCGTCGGCTGGGCCCGGTGTCGGGGACGGGCTGGACCCAGACGCCGGTCCGAGGGCTGCGCGCGGACGCGATCCGGATCGGCTGGCCCGTCGACGGTCCGGCCACTCCCCCGGTCATCACGGGCACGCTGCCGCCCATCGTCCCGAAGAGCACGAGCGGGAGCGACACCTCCGGGGTCTCCGGGGGCGATGCGTCCGGGAACGGACTGACCGCCGGCGGACCCTCCGCGCCCGGGAGCGGGAACGACGCCCCCGGGGACGCGGCGGCTCCGCGCGTACGGGCGCTCGTGCCGTGGTTCGGCGACGAACCGGCCGCCCGGCTCGACCTCGCGCGCGGCGAGACGGACGCCGAGATCGGCGGCGGGCCGCAGCGGGTCCGGGCCCGGCTGGCCGCCCGGCGCCCCGCCGAGGTGCGGGGCAGGCTCACCGCGCAGGCTCCCGAGGGCATCGAGGTGAGCGTGCCGAAGCAGACGAGGGTGCCGCGCGGCTCCCGTACCGATGTCCCCGTCGAGATCACCGTCCCGGCGGGCACCCCGGCGGGCGAGTACGAGGTGCCGATCGGCTTCGGCGAGGAACGCAGCACGCTCACCGTCCGGGCGTATCCCCGCACCGGGGGTCCCGACCTGCTGCGCACCGCCACCGCGTCCTCCTCGGGTGACGAGACCCCGGACTTCCCGGCGTCGGCCGCCTCCGACGGCGATCCGGAGACCCGCTGGTCCTCACCGGTCGAGGACGGCGCCTGGTGGCAGGCGGAATTGTCGAGTCCGGTCCGGGTCGGCCAGGTGGTGCTGCACTGGCAGGACGCCTACGCCTCCCGTTACCGCGTCCAGGTCTCCCCGGACGGGCGGACCTGGCGCACGGCGGCGACCGTGCGGGACGGGCGCGGCGGGCGCGAGTCGGTGCGGATGGACGCGAAGGACACCCGCTTCATCCGTGTCCAGGGCGATGCCCGGGGCACCGAGTTCGGCTACTCGCTCTGGGCCGTGGAGGCGTACGCCGTCGCCGGGACGGAGTAACGCGGGGCGGAGCGACGCCGTCGCCGGTCCGCATGCGGCAACGTCATGCGCGGGCCGGGCACGGCTGCGCAGGCCCGCGTCCCCGGGCCCGGCCCCGGGGACGACGAAGGCCCGGATCCTAGGCTGATACGCCGTCGATCCGGGCCATCGCGTCGTCCGCGCCGAAGGGTTGCAAGTACGGCAACCAGCGCGGGTCGCGATGGCCCGTGCCGATGATGCGCCAGGCGAGGCCCGTGGGCGGGGCGGGCTGCTGGTGCAGCCGCCAGCCGAGCTCGGGCAGGTGCCGGTCGGCCTTGACGTGGTTGCAGCGGCGGCAGGCCGCGACCACGTTGTCCCAGGAGTGCTGACCGCCGCGGCTGCGCGGGATGACGTGGTCGACGCTGGTCGCGGCGGCGCCGCAGTACATGCAGCGGCCTCCGTCACGGGCGAACAGCGCCCGGCGGGTCAGGGGCACGGGCCCCCGGTAGGGAACCCGTACGAACCGTTTCAGCCGGACGACACTGGGCGCCGGGACGACCCGGGTGGCACTGTGCATGAAGGCGCCGGACTCCTCGAGACAGATGGCCTTGTTTTCGAGCACGAGGACGAGAGCGCGGCGGAGCGGTACGACGCCGAGCGGCTCGTACGACGCGTTGAGAACCAGGACATGCGGCACGGTGGACGCCTCCTTGTACGCCGGCGGCGCGTGGCTCGCGCCGGGACGATCCGATCCGATTTTCTCCTCACGCCCGGTCGAAGCGCCACCACGTGCGGGTAACGGGCCGGAAGGATTTTTCGTCGTCACCGGCCGCCCGGCCCCGTCGACGCCCGTCGGCACGGGCTCCTCGGGGCCCGCCGCGGCGGAGACGACCGTCCGGTGTGTGATCGGCCACATGTGCGCCCCAGCGCCCCCGTAACGCCTCCGTCCGCTCGGTCGCGACGGTGGTGCTCGTTCGCTGCCCCGTTAGTGTGGTGGGCCTGTCGCACCCCGTCCGGAGGTTCCGTCGTGTCCCTGTCCGCCCTGTTGACCGCAGCCCCGTCACCCGGGGCCGGCAGCTCGCTCGACGAGGCCGCCGAGCAGGCCGGGAACGCCGCGAGCTGGGTGGAGGAGAACTGGTCCACCTGGCTGAGCATCGGTCTGCGCATCGTGCTCATCATCGCGATCGCGATCGTGCTGCGGACCGCCGTCCGGCGCGCCCTCACCAAGCTCATAGAACGGATGAACCGCAGCGCCCAGGCCGTGGAGGGCACCGCCCTGGGCGGGCTGCTGGTCAACGCGGAACGCCGCCGTCAGCGCTCCGAGGCGATCGGTTCCGTGCTGCGTTCGGTGGCGTCGTTCCTGATCCTCGGCACGGCCTGCCTGATGATCCTGGGCGCGTTCCAGATCAACCTCGCCCCGCTGCTGGCCTCCGCGGGCGTGGCCGGTGTGGCGATCGGTTTCGGCGCCCGCAACCTGGTCACCGACTTCCTGTCCGGCGTCTTCATGATCCTGGAGGACCAGTACGGCGTCGGCGACACCATCGACGCGGGCGTGGCCAGCGGCGAGGTCATCGAGGTCGGCCTGCGGGTCACCAAGCTGCGCGGCGACAACGGCGAGATCTGGTACGTGCGCAACGGCGAGGTGAAGCGGATCGGCAACCTCAGCCAGGGCTGGTCGACGGCCGGTGTCGACGTGATGCTGCACCCCTCGGAGGACCTCGACCGGGTCCGCACGGTGATCGACGAGGCCGCCGCCGCGATGGCCAAGGAGGACCCGTGGAACGAGCGGCTGTGGGGCCCGGTGGAGATCCTGGGCCTGAGCGACGTGCTGCTGGACTCGATGACGGTCCGGGTCGCGGCGAAGACGATGCCCGGCAAGGCGGTGGGCGTGGAGCGCGAGCTGCGCTGGCGGATCAAGCGGGCCTTCGACGAGGCGGGCATCCGGATCGTCGGCGGCGTCCCGGCCCAGGTGGAGGAGGAGCCCGCCCCCGACCCGTCGGCCGCGGTGGCCGCCCCGTCGGCGTTCGCGTCGGCGACCTCGCCGCAGTCCCTGGCCACGAACCCGATCACCCCGCCGTCGAACCTGTCGAAGTAGCCGGTACTTCCCGAACGCGCCCGGAGGGGCACGCATGGATCCGTTGGTCCGCGCGTGCCCCTTCGGCCGTCCCGCGGCCCGCACTCCGGCTCTCCGAAAGACCGGCCGCCGCCCCCGCTCCCCGACCCCGGCTCCACGGCCCCCAGGGAGGTCGGAGGCAACCGAACGGCCGCCTCCACGTAACGCTTTGGTTGCCGCAGCGATGCTGACCATTGACGACCCGGCCGCGGCGCCATACCGTCCTCTCACTGAATAGGAAAGTTTCCTAACAACTTTCCGAACAACCTTTCCGAACACAGGGCAGGTGGAGCTCATGGCCGGAACCACACCGGGCACCCCCCGCGTTCTGCGAGCCATGAACGACCGGGCCGCCCTCGATCTGATGCTGGAGCACGGACCGCTCTCCCGCACGAGGATCGGCAAGCTGACCGGGCTCTCCAAGCCCACCGCCTCGCAGCTGCTGGCGCGGCTGGAGGCGGCCGGACTGGTCGTCGCCACCGGGACGGTGGCGGGGCGGCCCGGGCCCAACGCCCAGCTGTACGCGGTGAACGCGCGGGCCGCGCACGTCGCGGGGCTGGACGTGAACGCCCGGCGGATCCTCGCCGCGGTCGCCGACGTGACCGGCGAGACGGTCGGGGAGTTCGAGCTGCGCACCCCGGGCCGGCGCACCGACTCCGTGGTGCGGCAGGTGGCGGACGCCCTGGACGGGGCGGTCAAGGACGCCGGGCTCACCCGCTCCGAGATCCACCGGGTCGTCATCGGCACCCCGGGCGCCTTCGACCCCGGCACCGGACGGCTGCGGTACGCCTCGCACCTGCCGGGCTGGCACTCCCCCGCGCTGCTGGACGAGCTGGCCGCGTTCCTGCCGATGCCGGTCGAGTACGAGAACGACGTGAACCTGGTCGCGGTGGCCGAACAACGGCTCGGCGCGGCGCGGGGGCACGACGACTTCGTCCTGCTGTGGAACGAGGAGGGGCTCGGCGCCGCCCTCGTGATCAACGGACGGCTGCACCGCGGCTTCACCGGCGGCGCCGGTGAGGTCGGCTTCCTGCCGGTGCCGGGCGCACCACTGGTCCGGCAGGTCACCAAGGCGAACTCGGGCGGGTTCCAGGAGCTGGCGGGCGCCCAGGTGCTGGCCCGACTGGCCCGGGAGCTCGGCATCGACGACGACACGGTCCGCGCCCCCGGCACCCATCACGAGGTGGCGTCCCGGCTGATCGCCAGGGCCGCCGAGGTCGCGGAGGCGGGCGAGGAAGGCCCGTACACGCGGCTCCTCGACCGGTTCGCCACCGCGCTCGCGACCGGGCTGGCGTCCATGGTCGCCGTGCTGGACCCGGAACTCGTCGTGCTGTCCGGCGACGTGATCGCGGCCGGCGGGGAACCCCTGCGCGGCCGGGTGGAGTCCGAACTCACCGAACTGTCCGCCTCCCGGCCCCGGTTGATCGCCGGTGCCGTGACGCATCGCCCCGTCCTGCGCGGCGCGCTGGAGAGCGCCCTCGTCACCACCCGCGACGAGGTCTTCGACACCTCGCGCTGACTGCGCACCCCGCTCCGACGTCCGCCCGTCCCTCCGAATCCGCTCCTCATCCCCACTCCGTACGTCACCCCTCCGCACCTCGTACTCGGGAGTCACCGTCATGTCCGCAGTCCGCCGGAAGTCGGCCGCCGCGCTCGCCGCGGCCGCCGCGCTCACGCTGTTCGCCTCCGCCTGTACCGGCCAGAGCAACTCCGGTGCCACGGACGACGCGTCCAAGGAAACCACCATCACCTTCTGGCACGGCTGGAGCGCCCCGGGCGAGGTCAAGGCGATCCAGGACACGGTCGACGCCTTCCGCAAGAAGCACCCGAACATAAAGGTGGACGTCGTCGGCAACATGACCGACGACAAGATCAACCAGGCGCTGCGGGCGGGCGGTTCGAAGGCTCCGGACGTCGTCTCGTCGTTCACCACGAACAACGTCGGAAAGTTCTGTTCCTCGAAGGCGTTCGTCGATCTGAACCCGTTCCTGAAGCGGGACGGCATCGACCCGGACAAGACGTTCCCGAAGGCGATGAACGAGTACACGCAGTTCGACGGCGTGCGCTGCACCGTTCCGCTGCTCGGCGACGCGTACGGCCTCTACTACAACAAGGACGCGTTCAAGGAAGCCGGAATCGCCGCCCCGCCGAAGACCTGGTCCGAACTGGCCACGATCGCAAAGAAGTTGACCAGGACCAAGGGCGACTCGTACGAGCGGCTCGGGTTCATGCCGAACTACCACGGCTACGAGTCGACGACGGAGCACTACCTCGGCGGCTGGGACCCGGAGTACTTCGACGCGGACGGCAGGTCGAACATCGCCGAGGACCCGGCGTTCGCCGCGATGCTCACCACCCAGAAGAAGCTGGTCGACGGCCTCGGCGGGTTCGAGAAGCTGGAGAAGTACCGCACGTCGTTCGGTGACGAGTGGGGGGCCAAGCACCCGTTCCACACCGGCCAGGTGGCCATGCAGCTGGACGGCCCGTGGCGGCTCGGGATGGCCGAGGAGAGCAAGCCCGGGTTCGAGATCGGTGTGGCCCCGATGCCCGTCGCCGACGACCAGGCCGACACCTACGGCAAGGGCTACATCACGGGCACCATCGCGGGGATCGCCGCCACCTCGGAGAAGCAGAACGCGGCCTGGGAACTGGTCAAGTTCATGACGACCGACACGGACGCGGTCGTGAACTTCTCCAACGCCATCCACAACGTGCCGTCCACGCTGGCCGCACTGAAGTCGCCGAAGCTGAAGTACGATCCGCGGTTCAAGACGTTCCTGGACATCGCCGCCGACCCGAACAGCACCACCACCCCGCCCTCGGTGAACGGCGGCGCGTACCTGGTGTCCCTGCAGAACCTCGGGTTCGACATCGAGAAGGGCGTGCAGAAGGACATCGGGGCGGGCCTGAAGAAGACCGCCGCCGAGATCGACGCGGCGATCGCGCAGGCGAAGTAGCACCGCGATGAGCAAGCGTACGGACGCACTCGCACCGCCGGTGAAGCGCCGGGGGCCGACCCTCGGCGCGAAACGCGGAAGAGCGGCCCTGTGGACCGCGGCCTTCATGTCACCGTGGCTGATCGGGTTCTGCTTCTTCTTCGCCTACCCGCTGATCTCCACGCTCTACTTCTCCTTCACCTCCTACGACGGTTTCACGGCTCCCGAGTTCAGCGGGCTGAAGAACTGGCAGTTCGTCTTCGGCGACTACCCGCTGTTCTGGCCGGCACTGCGCAACACGCTCTGGCTGGTCGTGGTGATGGTGGCCTGCAGGGTGGTGTTCGGCCTCGGCGTCGGGCTGCTCATCACCAAGATCAAGACAGGGGCCGGGGTCTTCCGCACCCTGTTCTACCTGCCGTACCTGGCGCCGCCGGTCGCGGCGACGCTCGCCTTCGTCTTCCTGCTCAACCCCGGTACGGGGCCGGCCAATTCGATCCTCGGGGCGCTTGGACTGCCCACGCCCGGCTGGTTCACCGACGCCACCTGGTCCAAGCCCGCGCTGACCGCGCTCGCGGTGTGGGGGGTGGGCGACCTGATGGTGATCTTCATGGCCGCGCTGCTCGACGTGCCGAAGGAGCAGTACGAGGCGGCGGAGCTGGACGGGGCGGGCCCGTTCCAGCGGTTCCGCTTCGTCACCCTGCCGAACATCGCGCCGATCGTGATGTTCGCCGTGGTCACCGGGATCATCCAGGCGATGCAGTACTACACCCAGCCACTCGTGGCCGGGAAGGTCGCCTCGGGTGTGATGGGCGGCTCCGGGCAGCAGTTCGAACCCGGCTATCCCGACAAGTCGACACTGACGCTTCCACAGCTCGTCTACAACCTCGGCTTCCAGCGCTTCGACTACGGCTCCGCCTGTGTGACCGCGCTCGTTCTGTTCCTCCTCGCCATGGCGTTCACCGCACTGCTGATGCGGCGCCGCGGCGGGCTGATCCAGGCAGGTGAGTGACGTGGCCCAGGCACTGGACACCCGAGCGACGGCGTCCGACGCGGCACCGGCGCCCGACCCGGTCACCCCGGCCGGTCGCGCGGCGCGCCGCAAGGCGCTGCTGAACTGGATCGCCGTGCACGCACTCGGCGTCGCGGCGGCGCTGTTCTTCGTGCTGCCGTTCGTCTTCCTGGTGCTCACCTCGCTGATGAGCGACCAGCAGGCGCTGACCCGCGATCTGTGGCCGCACCCCTTCGAGTGGGGCAACTACAAGAAGGTGTTCGACACCCCGGGCTTCCTGACCTGGTGGAAGAACACCCTGCTGTACGCGGGGCTCGGCACGGTCCTGACGGTCGTCTCGTCGGTGCCCGTGGCGTACGCGCTCGCCAAGTTCCGCTTCCGCGGCCGGCATCTGTCGCTGATGCTCGTCATCTCGATGATGATGCTGCCGCCGCAGGTCGTCGTCATCCCGATGTACCTGTTCTGGGCGAAGCAACTGGACCTGTCCGGCACGCTCTGGCCGCTGATCATCCCGATGGCGTTCGGCGACGCGTTCTCCATCTTCCTGCTGCGGCAGTTCCTGCTGACCATCCCGGACGAGTACCTGGACGCGGCGAAGGTCGACGGCTGCGGCGAACTGCGCACCCTGCTGCGGGTGGTGCTGCCCATGGCCAAGCCGGGCATCGCGGCCGTCGCGCTCTTCCAGTTCTTCTACGCCTGGAACGACTACTTCGGCCCGCAGATCTACGCCTCCGAGAACCCGGCCGCCTGGACCCTCAGTTACGGACTGGAGTCGTTCAAGGGGGCGCACCACACCGACTGGAACCTGACCATGGCCGCGACCGTACTGGTCATGGCCCCCGTGATCCTCGTCTTCTTCTTCGCCCAGAAGGCGTTTGTCGAGGGCGTCACACTGACCGGAGTAAAGGGCTGACCATGAAGCTCGCTGTAGTGGGTGGCGGGTCCACCTACACCCCTGAACTGATCGACGGATTCGCCCGGCTGCGGGACACGCTGCCCATCGAGGAGCTGGTGCTCGTCGACCCTGCGGCCGACCGCCTGGAACTCGTGGGCGGCCTCGCCCGGCGGATCTTCGCCAAGCAGGGCCACCCGGGGCGGATCGTCACCACCGCGGACCTGGACGCGGGCGTCGCCGACGCCGACGCGGTCCTGCTCCAGCTGCGCGTCGGCGGCCAGGCCGCCCGCAACCAGGACGAGACCTGGCCGCTGGAGTGCGGCTGCATCGGCCAGGAGACCACCGGCGCGGGCGGCCTCGCCAAGGCGCTGCGCACCGTCCCGGTCGTCCTGGACATCGCGGAGCGGGTCCGCCGCACCAACCCGAACGCCTGGATCATCGACTTCACCAACCCGGTCGGCATCGTCACCCGGGCGCTGCTCCAGGCCGGGCACAAGGCCGTCGGCCTGTGCAACGTGGCGATCGGCTTCCAGCGGAAGTTCGCCCGGCTGCTCGACGTCACCCCTGACCAGGTGCACCTCGACCACGTCGGACTCAACCACCTGACCTGGGAGCTGGGGGTCCGCCTCGGCGGCCCGGACGGCGAGAACGTCCTGCCGAGGCTGCTCGCCGAGCACGGCGACACGATCGCGGGCGACCTGCGCATGCCCCGGGCGATCGTCGACCGCCTCGGCGTCGTCCCCTCGTACTACCTGCGGTACTTCTACGCGCACGACGAGGTCGTGCGGGAACTGGGCACCAAGCCGTCCCGGGCGGCCGAGGTGGCCGCGATGGAGAAGGAGCTCCTCGCCATGTACGGCGACCCGGCGCTGGACGAGAAGCCCGCGCTGCTCGCCAAGCGCGGCGGCGCCTTCTACTCCGAGGCGGCCGTGGACCTGGCGTCCTCGCTGCTCGGCTCGGGCGGCTCCCCGGTGCAGGTGGTCAACACGTACAACAACGGGACGCTGCCGTTCCTGCCGGACGACGCGGTGATCGAGGTGCAGGCCCGGGTCGACGGCACGGGGGCGACCCCGCTCCCCGTG
Source organism: Streptomyces sp. NPDC032161 (assembly GCF_040636995.1). NCBI lineage: Bacteria > Bacillati > Actinomycetota > Actinomycetes > Kitasatosporales > Streptomycetaceae > Streptomyces > Streptomyces sp. NPDC032161. The sequence continues at coordinate 973,172 of NZ_JBEZVN010000002.1, forward strand.
CCGGAGCTGGACCCGCTCTACGCGGGCCTGATCGCCAACGTGACCGCGTACGAGAACCTGGCCCTGGAGGCGGCGCTGCGCGGTGGGCGGGCCACCGGGCGGGCGGGAGGGAGGGACGCGGTGTTCAAGGCGCTGCTCGCGCATCCTCTGATCGGCCAGTTCGAGTACGCCGAGGCGCTCACCGACAAGCTGATCGCGCACAACCGGGAGCACCTGGCGTGGGCGTGAACGCTTCGGTCCTCGCGATCGACGCCGGGAACAGCAAGACCGACGTGGCCGTGATCGGCACCGAGGGAACGATTCTGTCGGCCGCTCGTGGCGGTGGTTTCCAGCCACCGGTGGTGGGCGTGGCGGCGGCCGTCGACGCGCTGGGCGCGATCGTCGGCCGGGCGCTGGAGCTGTCCGGCGTCCCGTCCGGCGGCGTGAGGCACGTGTCGGCCTGTCTCGCCAACGCCGACCTCCCGGTGGAGGAGGAGGAGTTGGCGACGGCGCTGCGTGCCCGGGGCTGGGGCGAATCGGTCGAGGTGCGCAACGACACCTTCGCGATCCTGCGCGCGGGTGTGGACGAGCCCCGGGGCGTGGCGGTCGTCTGCGGTGCGGGCATCAACTGCGTCGGCATGCTGCCGGACGGGCGGACCGCACGCTTCCCCGCGATAGGCCGCATCTCCGGTGACTGGGGCGGCGGTTCGGGGCTGGCCGAGGAGGCGATGTGGTTCGCCGCGCGGGCCGAGGACGGTCGCGGTGAGCCGACCGAACTGGCCCGCGCACTGCCCGCGCACTTCGGGCTCGACTCGATGTACGCGCTGATCGAGGCGCTGCATCTGGGCCGGATCGAGTCCGAGCGGCGCTACGAGCTGACCCCGGTGCTCTTCGCGACGGCCGCGGCCGGGGACGCGGTGGCGGGTGCGCTGGTGGACCGGCTGGCGGAGGAGGTCGTCTCGATGGCGTCGGTGGCGCTGGGCCGACTGGGTCTGCTGGCCGAGGAGGCTCCGGTGGTGCTGGGCGGCGGGGTGCTGGCGGCCCGTCACCCCCGGCTGGACGAAAGGATCGCGGACCTCCTCGCGGTACGGGCCCCGAAGGCGGTCGTCCGGGTGGTGACGGAGCCCCCGGTGCTGGGGGCCGCGCTGCTGGGCCTGGACCGGACGGGGGCACCGGCCGAGGTGCACGAGAGGCTGCGCGCGCTGTACCGCCGCTGACCGACCGGCCCGGCCCCTCTCTCCGGGGGGCGCCCCGTCCTCCTCCGGGAACGTCCCCCGGCTTCCGGGCTTCCGGGCTTCCGGGCTTCCGGGCTTCCGGGCTTCCGGGCTTCCGGGCTTCCGGGCTTCCGGGCTTCCGGGCTTCCGGGCTTCCGGCAGAGCGTGTCACGGCCTTGTCCCTCGCCTGAGGCGTCCCGCGGTGTTCCGTGCCGCGGGACGCCTCTCGCGTACGGGAACCGATCAGTGGCTCCGGACGTGTTCATGAAAGGGGATCGGTTCGCTCCGGTGTCCGGTTCGGAGTTCGGTTCGAGGTCCGCCCCGGAATCCGGATTCCGGGCGCGGTCCGGACCCGGTTTCGGGGTCCGGACCCCGATCGGCTTGATCGACGGCGCGCGCCTTGATCGAATGCGGATGGATCCGACGTGGACCGACGCGGGATCCGGGCGTTCCCGGTGTGCCGGCCGCTCCACGCGGCCATACTTCTGGCCAGGTACGAGCTCCCCGACCGATCGGGGGCCGGCCGGTCCACCGTCAGCGACCGAGGGGGAGGTCAAGTGACACACCCGCCGAACATGCGCACCGCCCCGGAGCACGCGCGGGCCCGGCCTTCCGTGCCCACGGCCGTACCCGCACCCGCGTCCCCGGCCGTTCGGCCGCATCCCGGTGTCCGGGCCCTCACCTCGCGTCGGCTGCGGGCCGCGGCGACGACCGAGCCGGGCCGGCTCCGGATCATCGGCGCCGTGCTGGCACTGTGCGTCGTCGTGTTCGGGGCCGTGACGGCGTTCGAGATCGGCGACCGGGCGGACGCCGCCGACGACGTGGTGCACCGCAGCCAGCCGCTGAGCGCGAGCGCGGCCGCCATCTACCGCTCGCTGGCCGATGCCGACACCTCGGCGGCCAGCGGCTTCCTGGCCGGCGCGCAGGAGCCGCGCGCGGTCCTCGACCGGTACGACAAGGACATCGAGGAGGCCTCCCGGCTGTTGGTCCGAGCCGCGGCCGGCACCGACCCGTCGTCGGAGTCCGGGCGCGAGATCACCACGCTCAACAAGGAACTCCCCCGCTACACGGGCCTGATCGAGCGGGCGCGCGCCAACAACCGCCAGGGGCTGCCGCTGGGCGGCGCCTACCTCCGGTACGCGAACCAGAAGATGACCGACGTCCTGCTGCCGGCCGCCGAGCGGCTGTACGCGGCGGAGACCGGCCGGCTCGGCCGGGACGGCGACGAGGCCAGGGCCTGGCCGTTCCTCTCGCTCGGGCTCGGTGTGGTGGCGGTGGCCGCGCTGTTCTGGGCGCAGCGGCGCAACTACCGCCGGACGAACCGGGTCTTCAACCAAGGACTGCTCGTCGCGACCGCCGCGTCGACCGTGGTGCTGCTGTGGCTGGCCGTGGGGCACACGGTGGCCCGCGCCGAGCTGCGCAGCGCCGACACGCACGGACAGCAGTCCCTGGACGTGCTCAACCACGCGCGGATCAACTCCCTGAAGGCGCGGGCCAATGAGAACCTCACCCTGGTCGCCCGGGGCGCCGTGCTCACCCCGGACGGCAGGAACGACAAGTACGAGACCGACTTCAACACGGGGATGAAGGCCCTCGGCGAGCAGTTGGCGAGGGCCCGGGAGCTCGCCGACGACGACCGGGGAAGCGGGCCGGTGGAGACCGCGATCGGCGCGGTCTCCGAGTGGCAGGACCGCCACCGGGCCGCCCGTACGACCGACGACAGCGGCGACTACGACGGCGCGCTGGAGCAGATCACCGGGTCGGAGAAGTCGACGGGCGAGTCGTTCGGCCGGGTGGACGACTCGCTGGCGCAGGCGCTCGCCCATGAACAGGACCAGTTCACCACGGCCGCGAACGACGGCCTCGGGGCGCTGACCTGGCTGCCGGTCGGTGCCGCCGTGCTCGCCGCGCTGGGAGCGGTCGCCGCGATCGTCGGTGTCAACCGCAGGCTCTCGGAGTACCGGTGAGAGCGGGAGTGGGAGCGAGAGGGGGAGCGATGACCAGGAAGCGTACGGGAGCGAGGTCCGCCGCCGGCAGGCTGCGCGGCTGGGGCGGTGTGACGGGCATGGCCGTGGCCTGCGCGGTGACGGCCTCGCTGACGCTGCTGCCGCTCTCCCGCGCCGGTGCCGACGCGTTCGGCGGCTTCTCCGGTCCGGGTACGGCGCATGCGACGCAGACCCGGGCCGAGGACTGCGCGGACCCGGAGGCGAGCCTGCCGCCGTCCGGTGCGGACGGCCCGAACATCGCCAGGATCAAGGCGCGCGGGAAGCTGATCGCGGGCGTCGACCAGAACAGCTTCCGCTGGGGGTACCGCAACCCGGAGAACCGCCGGCTCGAAGGCTTCGACATCGATCTGGTGCGGGCCGTCGCCAAGAACATCCTGGGCGACCCCGACGCCGTGGTCTTCCGGGCCATCCCCACCAACCAGCGGGTCGCCGTCCTCGAGAACGGCACGGTCGACGTCGTCGTCCGGACGATGACGATCAACTGCGAGCGGGCCCGCCAGGTCTCGTTCTCCACCGCCTACTTCCAGACCGGGCAGCAGGTCCTCGCGCCGAAGAAGTCGACGATCACCGGGTACGACACGTCCCTGTCCGGCAAGCGGGTCTGCACCGCCGAGGGCTCCACCGCCTACGACGCGCTGAAGAAGCAGTCGTTCGGGGCGGTCTTCGAGGACGAGCACGACGGCACCGGCGCGGACGAGGACCGGCTGACCGTCCCCAACCAGCTCGACTGCCTGGTGCGGCTGCAACTGGGCGAGGTGGACGCGGTGGTCACGGACAACGCGCTGGCTGCCGGGCAGGCGGCCCAGGACCCGGCGGTCGAGCTCAAGGGCGACAAGCCGTTCACCACCGAGTACTACGGCGTGGCGACGAAGCGGGGCGCGGACGACCTGGTGGCCCGCGTCAACCAGGTGCTGGTGGGCTACCGCAGCGGTGGCGCGGACAGCCCCTGGATGCTGTCGTACCGGAAGTGGCTGGAGGCCGGTCTGCCGGGACTGACGGCGCCGCCGGCGCCCAAGTACCGGAGCCGTTAGTGCCGAGCCGGGCGCTGATGCCGGACGTGGCACCGGTGCCGAGAGGGGCACTGGTGTCGTGAGGGCCGTGAGGGGCATTGTGTGCCGGGAAGGACATCGGTGACGGGGGCACCGGTGGCAGCAGTGGCGGACGAGACAGTGGCAGGCGAGGAAGCGGCACTGATCCCGGCGGGTACGTCCCGGCGGGAGGAGCTGAGAGGTGATCGATGAGCGTCGCGGGCCCCTTCCCCGGCTACGCGGAACGGCCCCCCGGACCGGTCATGGACCGGGACGAGGCGGACCGTGCGCTGGACCGGCTGGGCGCGGAGCACGAGGCGATCGAGACCTCGCTCCTCGCCCTCCAGGACCACGCGGGCCGTCGGCTCCTGGAGGGTGCCGACCTGACGGGCATCACCAAGGAGCGCTGGGCCGCCACCGAGGGCTCGATCGCGCTGCTGTGGCGGTACTTCGACGCGTACGCGGGCACGCTGGCGAGGGCCCGTGCGATACGGTCCCGCCGCCGCCACCCCAACCGGGACGATCTGGTGGCCCTCACCGATCTGATGCGCGGCCGCAGCGTCACCGTGGCGCACGCCGCGGGTCACTCCGGTCCGTCGGCCGGCGGTCCGGCCAGGCTCTCCGAGCGGTTCTCGCTGGAGGAGCTGGTCGCCCGGATGAACGATCTGTACGCCCGCTCGCTGGACATGGTGGTCGCCTCCGACTCCGTGTGGTCCGCGCTGCCCGCCCGGATCGACCTGCTCTCCGCCGAACTGCACCGCACCCGTTCGCTGGCGCGTTCGGTGGGCGTCCGGCCCGGTGAGCATCCGGCGGGCGACGAACTGGAGGCGATCACCCAGGAACTGGCCACGCTGCGGGTGCAGGTGATCACCGATCCGCTCGCCTTCTGGCTGTCGGGTCCCGGCAGTGCCGCGCCCGGCGGCGGACGCCCCGACACGACGCGCTACGACCGTGCGGCCCGCGCTCTGGAGGACGTACGCCGCGAGATCGAGGCGGTCCTCGCGGTCCGGCAGGACGCCGAACAGCGGCTGGGGCGGCTGCGCGACGTCCTCTCCCGTGCGGACCGGACCCTGACCGAGGCCAGGGCGGCCCGCGGCGAGGTGCTGGCGAAGATCGCCGCCTCCGAGGTGCCCGCCGTGAGCGGCCCGGCCACCGCGCTCCAGGAGCGGCTGGTGGCGGCCTCGGAATACCGCAAGCACGCCCAGTGGCACCGGCTCTCACCGCTCCTGGAGTCGCTGGAGCGGGAGGCCGAGGAGGAGCTGCTGCGCGCCCGCGAGTCGTTGACCGCCGTCACCGCGCCGCTGGCCGTACGGGCGGAGCTGCGCGGCAGACTGGACGCGTACCGGGCGAAGGTGGCCCGGCACGGTCTGGCCGAGGACCCGATGCTGATCGAGCGGTACGACGTGGCGCGCCGGATGCTGTGGAGCGCGCCGTGCGATCTGCGGGTCGCCGCCCAGGCGGTGCGGCGCTACCAGGAGACGGCGGCCGAGCTGCTGTCCCAGAGCCGGGCCCCCGCACCGGAGGACGGGCGGTGAGCACGAATGCGCGTGAGACGGGACGGACCGCACGGACCGTGAGCACGAGCACGCGCGGAACGGGACGGCCGCCGCGACTGCGGGGCGGACAGGGGGACGGAAGATGAGTACACAGTGCCAGCGCCCCACGTGCGGGGGCGGCTACGAGGATGTCGGCGGCGGTGAGCTGTACTGCGACACCTGCGGTCTGGCCCCGGTCGTCTCCCCGACGGGCATGGTGAGTTCGCCGCCCACCGGGCTCGCGGGCGGCGGTGCGCACGGCCCGGGAAGCTCCGGCAGCGACGGCTCGCGGGCGGCGTCCCGCTCCTCGTCGCGTTCCTCCTCGCGGTCCTCGTCCCGTTCGTCGACGTCCCGGCGGTCCGTCTCGGGCCGGCTCTCGCGTTCGCTGTCCGGGGCGGCCACCTCCCCTTCCGTGTCCGTGCGGTCCTCCGGTTCGTCCTCAGGCGGGTCCGGCCGGGACAGGCTGGGCGTGGGTCTGGTGCGGGTGCCGGACGTGCCGCGGCCCGACCCGCACACGGCGGTGATGGCGAACCCGGAGGTCCCGGAACGGAAGCGCTTCTGTTCGCGTTCCGACTGCGGGGCGCCGGTGGGCCGGTCCCGGGGCGAACGGCCGGGCCGTACGGAGGGGTTCTGCACCAAGTGCGGCCACCCGTACTCCTTCGTGCCCAAGCTCGGCGCGGGCGACGTGGTGCACGGCCAGTACGAGGTGGTGGGCTGCCTGGCGCACGGCGGACTCGGCTGGGTCTACCTCGCGGTGGACCGCGCCGTGTCGGACCGCTGGGTGGTCCTCAAGGGCCTGCTCGACACCGGTGACCAGGACGCCATGGCCGCCGCGATCTCGGAACGCCGGTTCCTCGCCGAGATCGAGCACGCCAACATCGTCCGGATCTACAACTTCGTCGAACACCTCGATCAGCGCACCGGTTCGCTCGACGGCTACATAGTGATGGAGTACGTCGGCGGCAAGGCGCTCAAGGAGATCGCGAACGAGCGGCGCACCCCGGCCGGGAGGCGCGACCCGCTGCCGGTCGAGCAGGCGTGCGCGTACGGGATCGAGGCGCTGGAGGCGCTCGGGCACCTGCACAGCCGCAACCTGCTGTACTGCGACTTCAAGGTCGACAACGCCATCCAGACCGAGGGCAGGCTGAAGCTGATCGACATGGGCGCGGTGCGCCGGATGGACGACGAGGAGTCGGCCATCTACGGCACGGTCGGATACCAGGCGCCGGAGGTCGCCGAGGTCGGCCCGTCGGTCGCGTCCGACCTCTACACGGTCGCACGGACGCTCGCGGTGCTCACCTTCGACTTCCAGGGCTACACGAACGTCTTCGCGGACTCGCTGCCCGACCCGGACAACATCGAGGTGTTCCGGACCTACGAGTCGTTCTACCGGCTGCTGGTGCGGGCCACCGACCCCGATCCGGGGCGGCGGTTCGCGTCGGCGGCGGAGATGGCGGAGCAGCTGACCGGGGTGCTGCGCGAGGTGGTGGCGCTGCAGACGGGACGGCCGCGACCGGCGCTGTCGACGCTGTTCGGTACCGAAGTACGGGTCACGGACACGCAGTTGTTCGCGAAGCCGACGGGCGAGGTGTCGCGGCTGGGCGCGCGGGCCGCCGGACCGGCGCCGTCCGGGCTCCTCGGAAGGCGCCGCCGGAATCGGGCGGGTGCGAGCACGGGCTTGGGTACGGGCGCAACGGCGGTGGTGGGTGCGGGGGCCTCGGGCCCCGCGGTCCCCGGTCCCCGGGTCCCGGCCGCCGTTCCGGGAGCGCCGTCCACGGCACCGGTCCCGTCGGCTGCGGCTGCGGCCTCGGCGCCGTACGTCCCCCGGCCCGTCGGGCTCGACGCACGGACCGCCTCGCTCGCGCTGCCCGTGCCCCGGGTCGACGCGAACGACCCCAACGCCGGTTTCCTCGCCGGGCTGATGGCCACCGCCCCGGCCGAACTGATCGCCGCGCTGGGCAACGTACCGGCGCCCTCCCCGGAGACCCGGCTGCGCGAGCTGCGGGCCCGCCTGGAGACCGGCGAACTCGACGCGGCCGGGCGGACCCTGACCGAACTGGAGGGGCGGCACCCGGACGACTGGCGGGTCGTCTGGTACCGCGGTGTCACCTCGCTGGTGACCGGCGCGTACGAGAGCGCGGCGCTGTCCTTCGACGCGGTGTACGACGCGTTCCCCGGTGAGCCGACGCCGAAGCTGGCGCTGGGGATCTGCGCGGAGGTGCTGGGGCAGCTGGACAACGCCGCCGAGTACTACCGCCTGGTGTGGACGACCGATCCGGGCTTCGTCAGCGCGGCGTTCGGCCTGGCCCGGGTGCAGCTGGCGGCCGGGGACCGGGCCGGGGCGGTGGCGACGCTGGAGTCCGTGCCCGAGGCGTCGATCCACTTCACGGCGGCCAGGGTCGCCGCGGTACGGGCGCGGCTGCGCGAACGGGCCCCGTCAGAACCGCTGTTCGCCGACCTCCGGGCCGCCGCCGACCAGCTCTCGGCGCTGGCGGGATTCGGCCTGGACCCGGTGCGCCGCGAGGAGTTGTCGACGGAGGTGCTGGGGACCGCGCTCGACTGGGTGCTCTCCGGCAGCCCCATGGCCGGGGGCCCGGCAGCGCGGCCGAACGCCCCCGGTGGATCCGCCGGACCCGCTGCATCCGGCGGGCCCGGCGGGCCGAACGGACCGTACGGACCGGGCGGGTTGGGGAAGCTGCTCGACAGTGAGTGGGACGAGCGTGGCCTGCGGTTCGGGCTGGAGCGTTCGTACCGGATGCTCGCCCGGCTCGCGGAGCCCGGCGACGAGAGGATCGAACTGGTGGAACGGGCCAACCGTTTCCGCCCCCGGACGTGGGTGTGAGGATGTCGCAGAAGCCCCAGGAGACGGCCCTGTCGAAGTGCCCGGGCTGCGAGGAACCGGCCGAGTCGGGCGACCGGTTCTGCGGTGCGTGCGGATACGACCTGTCGGCCGTGCCCGCGCCACCACGTGACCGCCCGACGGTCGCCCTGACCGTGCCGGCGGCGGAGAACCGGCCCGACGGGGCGGGCGGTTCGGGAGACTTCGAACTGGCCGCGCCCGCGACCGCGGACGCCCCAGGGTCCGGTCGGCCACATACACGGTCCCCGGCCCAGTCACAGCCCCGGGCCCAGGAAGCGACGGCGGACGCCCCGGCCGCCGGGGCGTCCGCACCGGCGGGCACCGGCGCCCCCTCCGCCGCGCCGCCCGTGCCCGACCCGCGCACCCGTACCGACGGGCCGTTCGCGACACCGCCGGCCGGCACCAAGCTGTGCGTGGCGTGCCGCGCCGGGCGCGTGGACACCGACGGCTACTGCGAGAACTGCGGTCACGCCCAGCCGCGCGAGCGCGACCACATGGAGCAGGAGCTCGGTTCGGTGGCCGCCGTCAGCGACCGGGGGCTGCGCCATCACCGCAACGAGGACTCGTTCGCCGTCTCGACCACCGCCCTGCCCGACGGTTCACCGGCCGTCGTCGCGATCGTGTGCGACGGCGTCTCCTCGGCCAGCCGCCCCGACGAGGCGTCGGCCGCCGCCGCGAACGCCGCCAACGAGGCGCTCCTGGAGTCGTTGCCGCGCGGCACCCATCCGCAGCAGGCGATGCACGACGCGATCGTCGCGGCCTCGAAGTCGGTCGACTCCCTTGCCGGGGAGACCGGCCGCGCGGCGGAGCAGGATCGGGGGCGGCACCAGAACGCGCCGGCGTGCACCCTGGTCGGCGCCATCACGGCGGGCGACCTGCTGGTGGTCGGCTGGGTCGGCGACAGCCGCGCCTACTGGGTGCCGGACGACCGTTCCGCACCGCCCGCCCGGCTCACCGAGGACGACTCGTGGGCCGCGCAGATGGTGGCGGCGGGCCTGATGAGCGAGGCCCAGGCGTACGCGGACGACCGTGCCCACGCGATCACGGGCTGGCTCGGCGCCGACGCGTACGAACTGGAGCCGCACACCGCGTCGTTCAAACCGGATCGGCCGGGCCTCGTGGTGGTGTGCACGGACGGCCTGTGGAACTACGCGGAGTCGGTCGCCGAGATGGCCGCGGTCGTACCGGCCGACGCACGGTCGCGACCACTGCACGCCGCGCGGGCGCTGGTGGGTCACGCGCTCGACGGCGGGGGCCACGACAACGTAACAGTGGCGCTGGTGCCGTTCGCGGTGACGCCGCAGGGGGCAGGATCGGGCTGCGACACCCCATGAGTCCCGTTGCGTAACGCTTGGTTCCGGTTCGCTTCCGGTTCACTCCGGGGGCGTTCCGGTTCCGTCCGCCCTCGTCCCTATTCCGACCGTTTCCCTTCCGCGCCCCTTCCTTGTCTCGCCCCCCTCACAGCTGTCCTCATCCGACACCTGGAGTTCCCGAGGAGCCGATCAGATGGCCAACTTCTCCAAGTCGAACGTGCCGCAGTTCTCGGTCGAGGTGTACCAGAACGAGTTTCTCCCGCAGGGCGGTCGCGAGGTCAACGCCATCGTCACGGTCGCCTCGACCGGAGGCGGCACCACCGGCGGGGTCCCGCTGTCCGGGTCGGCTTCGGCGGACATGTCCGGATCGGGCCGGGCGGCGGACGCCGGCGTGGTGATCATGGTCGACTGCTCCGGGTCCATGGACTATCCGCCGACGAAGATGCGCAACGCACGCGACGCGACGGCCGCGGCGATCGACACCCTGCGCGACGGCACCGCGTTCGCGGTGGTCGGCGGAACGCATGTCGCCAAGGAGGTCTACCCGGGCAACGGAAGGCTCGCGGTGGCCGACGCGCGGACCAGGGCCCGGGCGAAGGAGGCGCTGCGTGCGCTCGCCGCCGGCGGCGGTACGGCGATCGGCACCTGGCTGCGGCTGGCCGACCGGCTGCTCGGCGCGGCCGACGTGGGGATCCGGCACGGGATCCTGCTGACCGACGGCCGCAACGAGCACGAGGCCCCGGAGGATCTGCGGGCCGCTCTCGAATCCTGTGCGGGCCGTTTCACCTGTGACGCCCGGGGTGTCGGCACCGACTGGGAGGTGAAGGAGGTCACGGGCATCGCCTCCGCCCTGCTCGGTACGGCCGACATCGTCGCCGACCCGGCGGGCCTGTCCGCGGACTTCCGGCGGATGATGGAGAACGCGATGGGCAAGGAGGTCGCGGACGTCGCGCTGCGGCTCTGGACGCCCGTCGGGGCCGAGATCATGTTCGTGAAACAGGTCGCGCCGACGGTCGTCGACCTGACCGGACGCCGCACCGCGGCGGGCCCCCGGGCCGGGGACTACCCGACGGGTTCGTGGGGCGACGAGTCGCGCGACTACCACGTGTGCGTACGGGTGCCGGAGGCCGGGATCGGCCAGGAGATGCTGGCGTCCCGCGTCTCGCTGGTCCTCCCCGACCCCGCGGGAGGGGCGCCCCGGACGCTCTCCCAGGGCCTGGTACGGGCGGTGTGGACCGACGACATGGCGGCGTCCACCTCGATCAATCCGCAGGTCGCGCACTACACGGGCCAGGCGGAACTGGCGCAGGTCATCCAGCAGGGGCTGGACGCCCGAAAATCGGGCGACTTCGACAGCGCCACCGCGAAACTGGGCCGCGCGGTACAGCTGGCGTCGGCGTCCGGGAACGAGGACACTGCGAAACTGCTTTCGAAGGTGGTGGACGTCGTCGACGCGGCGACCGGTACTGTGCGACTGAAGGCGAAGGTCGCGGAGGCCGACTCGATGACGCTCGAAACGCGCTCCACCAAGACCGTCCGCGTCAAGAAATAGCCGCACAGGACAACCGCACACCGAAACACCCGCACACCGAAGCGCCCGCACGACGCGCGTCCGCACGGACGCGAGGGACGGCGCGGGGCCAGGCGCGCAGACACGGCGCCGCGCGGGGCACAATCGCACAGCCGTACAGTCAGGCCGCCCGGCCGGAGCGAATGGACCGCCGGGCAGCGAAGAGCACGAGAAGTGACGGCCCCGCGGGGCCGGACGAGGAGAGGGGGAAGCGCCGACATGCCGACCTGCCCGAACGGACACCAGTCGGGTTCCGAGGACTGGTGCGAGGTCTGCGGCCATCGCATGACCGGCGCGGGCGCTCCCGCGGGCTCGGTCCCTCCGCCGCCTCCCCCGCCGCCCGCTCCCGGGTACGGCCACCCCCAGGGGCCGTCCGGCGCCGACCCGACCCAGCAGGCCGAACTCTGCCCGCAGTGCCGCACGCCCCGCGAGGCGATGGCGCCGTTCTGCGAGGAATGCCGCTGGAACTTCCTGACGAACACGGCGACGTCGTACACGCCGCTGGCCCCGCGCCCCAGCGCCGCCACCGGCCCTCCGCCCGGTCTGAACCTGCCGCCGGGCTTCCAGGCGCAGCAGCCGTCGGGGCCCCAGCGGATGCCCGATCCGTTCGAGTACCAGGGCTCGCGGCCCTCGCAGGTGAACCGCCCGGCCGAGCCGCTCTCCCCCGAGCAGGCGAGCCGACCCGGGCCCCCTGCCCCCGCGCCCGGCCCGGTCCCGGCACCCACGCCCGGACCGGCGTCCGCGCCCGGCCCGGGTCCGCAGGCACCGCAGCCGCCGCAGGCGTCACAGCCCCCGCAGCACTTCCAGCAGCAGGGGCCGCCTCCGCCGCCGTTCCAGCAGCAGTCCTCGTCGCCGTTCCAGCAGCAGTCGGCGCCGCCCTCGTTCGAACGGCCCGCTCCGCCCGCGCCCTCGGCTCCCCGGCCGCCCGCACCGCAGCCGCCCCGGTCCGCCGACGACGACTGGATGCTGTCACCGCCGTCCCGGCCGCAGGACCCGCAGCCGTCGGCCCCGGCGCAGCAGCAACCGCCGTCGCCGGGCGGGAACCAGAACCAGCCGCCCGCGAGCTGGACCGCCGTCATCGCCCCGGACCGCGATTACTTCCTGGCGATGATGCAGCGCAGCGGTCCGGAGGCGACCGGCCTCAACCTGCCCGCGTACTCCCCGGAGCAGCGGGTGGCGCTGACCGGCAACCAGGTCACCGTCGGGCGCCGCAGGCACAGCACCGGCGAGTCCCCCGACATCGACCTGTCCGTGCCTCCGGAGGACCCGGGCGTCTCGCACCAGCACGCGGTGCTGGTGCGGCAGCCCGACGGCGGCTGGGCCGTGGTGGACCAGAACTCCACGAACGGCACCACGCTCAACGGCGCCGAGGACCCGATCCAGCCCTACGTCCCCGTCCCGCTCAAGGACGGCGACCGCGTGCATGTCGGGGCATGGACGACGATCACGATCCGCCAGGACTGACGGGCCGCGGGTGCCCCGCCAGGACCGCCGGGGCACCCGCCCCGGCCGGGACCGGGGCTACCCCTCGGGCAGTGGCCAGGCGTACGGCCCTTCGGGGTCGTCCAGCCAGGCCCACTGCCGCCCGTCCCGGACGGTGATGCCGAACCGCTCCCTCCCGGGGCGCCCCTCGCGCTGCCAGAGGGAGAGGGCCTCGTGCGGGTCGAGACTGGATCCGGTCAGCTCCAGCAGGAACCGGAAGCGTTCGTCCTCGCTGAAGCGCCGGGGGAGCGCGCCGGTGTGCGGGCGCCGGGCGGGTCCCGTCGGGCTGCCCCGCAGCGGTACGAAATAGGCGGGCGTGCGCAGGAAGCGTCCCTCGGCGTACCTGCGGCGCGCGGTCACCCGCACCTGTAGCACGATCAGTCCGGTCGCGAGCGGCGCCAGTATCCGCGCGTCCGGAGCGCACTGGTCCAGCCAGGCCGGGGGGACGCACGACAGGGTGCAGGTCGCGATGATCCGGTCGTACGGGCCGCGCGGCGGCCAGCCCCGGGTCCCGTCGCCGGTGATCACCGCCGGGTGGTGACCGGCCGCCGCCAGGTGCCGACGGGCCGACTCGGTGATCTCCGGGTCGAGGTCGACGGTGGTCACGGCGTCGTCGCCGAGCCGGTGCGCGAGGAGGGCCGCGTTGTAGCCGCTGCCCGCGCCGATCTCCAGCACCCGTTGTCCGTCGCGCACGTCCAGTTCGTCGAGCATCCGGGCCATCAGCGACGGCTGGCTGCTCGACGAGATCAGCTCGCCGTCCCTGATCCGGGTGGCCAGTGCCTCGTCCGCGTACGCCCCGCGCAGCCACCGGGCCCGGCGGACCGGGTCGGGGTCCTCGCACCACAGGCGGTCCGTTCCACCGGCCACGAAGTAGTACGGCACGAACAGATGGCGCGGCACCTCCTCGAACGCGGCCCGCCAGCGCGGGTCGCCCAGTCCCCCGCGGGCCACGATGCCCCGCACCATGGCCCACCGTTCACCGGTGGCGGCCTCGGCGAACCGGTCCGGATGTGTGTCGTCCATCTCTCCGTCTTCCCGTTCTCCCCGGTCTCCCCGGTCTCCACCTTCCTGCGCGCGGCCCCCGGTGGCCAGGACCCGGGCCGTGGCAGGCCTCGGTTCGAAGGCAGGGCCTAGGCCCCAGGTACTCGGCCGGTGCGTCTGCGACGATGGACGGGTGACTGAGATTCCGCGCGACACGCTGCAGGAGCAGACCTTCTACGAGCAGGTCGGCGGCGAGGAGACCTTCCGGCGCCTGGTGCATCGTTTCTACCAGGGGGTCGCCGAGGACCCGCTGCTCAAGCCGATGTACCCGGAGGAGGATCTGGGCCCGGCCGAGGAACGGTTCAGGCTGTTCCTGATGCAGTACTGGGGTGGCCCCCGTACGTACACCGAGCGGCGCGGACACCCGCGGCTGCGGATGCGGCACGTCCCGTTCCGGGTGGACCGGGCGGCGCACGACGCGTGGCTGGGCCACATGCGGACCGCCCTGGACGAGCTCGGGCTGGCGCCGGAGCACGAGCAGCGGCTGTGGGACTACCTCACGTACGCCGCGGCCTCGATGGTGAACACCGAGGGCTGAGCCGCCACCGGGGCCGAGGACGGGCCCTGTGCCCGGGGCCGATCCGGAACCGACAGCCGAACCGGGCCCAGGGGCGTCCGGGACCGTGCGGGGCCGAGGACGGAGTCGGCCCTTCTCGTCCCCCGGTGTGACCGGTGGTGCTGGCCCCAGGCCGTACCGACCGGGTGGCCGGATGTCCGTCGGTCGCGTGCGCGCCTAACTTCGTGCGGGATTCGTCCATCCGATCCCGAGGAGCACGATGCGCGTCGCCGCACCGGCCACCGTCGGCCTGGGCCTGGCCTGTTTGCTCACCGGCGGAATGCCCGCGTCCGCCACCGCCACCACTGCCCCCTCCCCCGTCGTCCCCGCCTCCGCCGAGCCCTCCGCCGCCGCCGTCCACCAGCGGCTCGTCTGGGGCCCCTGTTCCGCGCGGCAGACGGAACTGCGCGCGGCGGGCGCGCGGTGCACGCGGGTGACCGTCCCCCTCGACCATTCCGACCCGGGCGGCCCGACGATCGAGATCGCCGTATCGCGCATCGGGGCCACCGGCGGACGCGGCGAGCGGCGGGGCATCCTGCTGTCCAATCCGGGCGGACCAGGTGGCACCGGACTGGCCGACCCCCTCCGTCTGCGGCCCGCGTTGGGGGACGCCGCGGACCGCTACGACCTGATCGGCTTCGATCCCCGCTTCCTCGGCGAATCCACGCCCATCACCTGCGGCCCCGCCGCCCCGGCGCCCGAGCCCGGTCCCGCCACGACCCGACGCGAGGACTTCGAGGCAGCGGTGCGCGATGCCCGGGACACCGCGCGCCGCTGCCGGGAGCACGGGGACAACGCCCGGCTCCTGCCGCACGCCACGACCCGGAACGTCGCCCGTGACATGGACGCGATCCGCGCGGCGCTGGGCGAGCGCCGACTGTCGTACTACGGCGTCTCGTACGGCGCCGACCTGGGCGCCGTCTACACCCAGATGTTCCCCCACCGCGCCGACCGGATCGTCATCGACTCGTCCACCGATCCCGCCGCCACCCAGTACGAGCTGTTCCAGCGGGCGGGCAGGCCGCTCGAAGAGGCGCTGGACACCTGGGCCGGATGGGCCGCACGGCACGACGCCGCCTACCGGCTCGGGGACACGCCCGCCCGTGTGCGATCGAGTGTGCTGGCGCTGCTGGACGGGGCCGAGCAACGCCCGGTCACCGTCTCGGGCGTCCGCCTCGACGCACCGCTGCTACGGCTGATCCTGCGGCAGTTCATCCAGCACGAGGAGCACGACCCGGCGCTCGCCGCCACCGTGCGCGACCTGGTCGACGCCGCCGCGGGCCGACCGGTCGAACCGGGCCCGGAACTCGCCGCCCTGCTGGAGCTGTTGGCCTCGCCCGAGCTGACCGATTCCATGCTGGGCGGGGCGCTGTTCATGTGCGGCGACCGCGGCTGGCCGGCCGGTGGCTGGCCGAAGGACCCCGAGACGTACTGGCGGAACATGGAACGCAGCCGGGCGGCCCAGCCCGTGTTCGGTCCGCTCGTCAACGGCATGATGGCCCCGTGCGCGTTCTGGACGAGCACGTCCCGCGAGCCCGCCACGGTCGTCGGCAACGCCGTGCCCGTACTGATGCTTCAGGCCCGGTACGACAACAACGTGCCGTACGAAGGGGCGTTGGCGCTGCACCGCCGTCTGACGGGTTCACGGCTGGTGACGGCGGACGTCCGCGCGCACGGGGTGTTCGGGCGCGGGCTCGACGGGCTCACGCCGGTCCCGTGCGCCGACCGGGCCGTCGTCGGCTATCTGCGGGACGGCGTCCTGCCCGCCGCCGATCTGACCTGCCGACGCGCCGGGCAGGCCCGGTGAGCGGGTGCCCGGCCCTCGGCCCGCGGGCGTCGGACCGGGCTCTCAGCCCACCGAGACCGCGAACCCGCCGCCGAGCCCGCTGTCGTGGCCGCGCAGGGCGATCGAGCCGAACGGGGTGCGCAGCCGCAGCCAGGACCCGGCCGCGAGCAGAGCGACCGGGAAGTCCGGCGCCGGGCGCAGAAAGCCCAGGGACAGCGCGGCGTGGACGGCCCGCAGCGGGAGGGCGGTGGTGCCGATCGTGCGCGACCAGATCTCGCGGCCGATCCGGTCCCGTTCGGTCCGGGTGCGACGGGCCTCGGGCAGCGCCTCGTCGCGGGTCCGGAACTCCGCCACCGCGGCGGTGACGGCCCCGCGCAGGGAGACCGGGTCGGGCAGGCCCGGCAGTTCGCGCCAGCCGCCGCGCGGCGGGAGCACCCCCGTCCACGGCGGTCCGGTGACTGCGGCGGGCAGGGGGCCCGGATCGGCCCCGCCCCCGGTGTCGGAGGAGCCGAGGGACTCCAGGAGCTCCCCGGCGGACACCGTGATGTCGAATGCGTGGTGCCCGGTCAGCCGGGCCGTGCGGATCGCCAGCACCTCGAACGACGGCGGTCTGCCGAACACCGCCAGTGCGCTGCCGCCCGCCTGCATCCGCACCGCGGCGGCCCGGTCGTAGTGGAGGAGCCGCGCGAGGAAGGCCGCGAGATCCGCGGTCTCCCTCGCGTCGGCGAACTCCAGCGGCAGCACGGGTACGGTCATGCCGCCGCGGGCTCCTCGGCCAGGTACTGCTGGAGGAAGAGCTTCTCCTCGGCGCTGATCCGCCGGGGCCGCTCCGCGGCCAGGTCGTACGGGACGACGACGGTCGTGGCCCGTACGTAGACCTGGTCCGGGTCCTTGATCTCGTACGAGATCGTCAGCGACGCGGCGCCGATCCTCGTGACCCACGACTCGATGGTCACCGGCTCGTGCCGGTGGACCAGCGGGCGCACGTAGTCGATCTCGTGCCGGGCCACCACGGAGCCGCCCGAGAAGGACGGCGAACCGTCACCCGGCGCCAGCCGGAACATGAAGTCGATCCGCGCCTCCTCCAGATAGCGGAGGAAGACGACGTTGTTGACGTGCCCGAAGGCGTCCATGTCCGACCAGCGCAGGGGGCACTGGTAGATGTGGCGTGCCAAGACGGATCAGCCTCGCGTCAGCTTCTTGTACGTGGCGCGGTGCGGACGGGCCGCGTCCGGACCGAGGCGCTCGATCTTGTTCTTCTCGTACGACTCGAAGTTGCCCTCGAACCAGTACCACTTGGAGTCGCCCTCGTACGCCAGGATGTGCGTGGCGACGCGGTCCAGGAACCAGCGGTCGTGGGAGATGACCACCGCGGCGCCCGGGAACTCCAGCAGGGCGTTCTCCAGCGAGGACAGGGTCTCGACGTCGAGGTCGTTGGTGGGCTCGTCGAGGAGCAGCAGGTTGCCGCCCTCCTTGAGCGTCAGCGCCAGGTTGAGGCGGTTGCGCTCACCACCGGACAGGACACCGGCCGGCTTCTGCTGGTCCGGGCCCTTGAAGCCGAACGCGGAGACGTACGCCCGCGACGGCATCTCGACCTGGCCGACGTTGATGTAGTCCAGCTCGTCCGAGACGACGGCCCAGAGGGTCTTCTTCGGGTCGATGTTGGCCCGGCCCTGGTCGACGTAGGAGACCTTGACCGTGTCACCGATCTTGATGGAGCCCGAGTCGGGGCTCTCCAGGCCCTGGATCATCTTGAACAGCGTGGTCTTGCCCGCGCCGTTCGGACCGATGACGCCGACGATGCCGTTGCGCGGCAGCGTGAACGACAGGTCGTCGATGAGGACCTTGTCACCGAAGGACTTGGCGAGGTTCTCGACCTCGACGACGACGGAACCGAGCCGCGGGCCCGGCGGGATCTGGATCTCCTCGAAGTCCAGCTTCCGCATCTTCTCGGCCTCGGCCGCCATCTCCTCGTAACGGGCGAGACGGGCCTTGGACTTGGTCTGCCGGCCCTTGGCGTTGGAGCGGACCCACTCCAGCTCCTCCTTGAGCCGCTTGGCGCGCTTCTCGTCCTTGCGGCCCTCGACCTTGAGGCGGGCGGCCTTCTTGTCGAGGTACGTGGAGTAGTTGCCCTCGTACGGCAGGGCGCGACCGCGGTCGAGCTCCAGGATCCAGTCGGCGACGTTGTTCAGGAAGTAGCGGTCGTGGGTGACCGCGACGACGGCACCGGCGTACTTGGAGAGGTGCTGCTCCAGCCAGTTCACCGACTCGGCGTCGAGGTGGTTGGTGGGCTCGTCGAGGAGCAGCAGGTCGGGGGCCTCGATGAGCAGCTTGCAGAGCGCGACGCGGCGCTTCTCGCCACCGGAGAGGTTGACGACCGCCCAGTCGCCGGGCGGGCAGCCCAGCGCGTCCATGGCCTGCTCCAGCTGAGCGTCCAGGTCCCAGGCGTTGGCGTGGTCCAGGTCCTCCTGGAGCTTGCCCATCTCCTCCATCAGCGCATCGGAGTAGTCGGTCGCCATGAGCTCGGCGACCTCGTTGAAGCGCTTGAGCTTGCCCATGACCTCGGCGGCGCCGTCCTGCACGTTCTCCAGGACCGTCTTCGACTCGTCGAGCTGGGGCTCCTGCATGAGGATGCCGACGCTGTAACCGGGCGAGAGGAACGCGTCACCGTTGGACGGCTGCTCCAGGCCCGCCATGATCTTCAGCACCGTGGACTTGCCGGCGCCGTTGGGACCCACGACACCGATCTTCGCGCCCGGCAGGAAGTTCAGGTTGACGTCATCGAGGATCACCTTGTCGCCGTGCGCTTTGCGCGTCTTGCGCATGGTGTAGATGTACTCAGCCAAGAGAAACCGTCCGGCTATCGATGTGTGGGCAGATACACCCCATCTTGCCTGACGTCCGTCCCCGGACGGAAACCAGCCCGTTGGACGCCGCCCATGTCCCGGACCCGCGCCCGGGCCCGCGCACCGGGCCCTCCGGGCCCGCCCCCCAGGGCCGGCCCCGCCCCTCCCCGCCCCCGTTCGCCGGTGGCGCCCCGGGCACGCCGACGGCCCCGGTACGCGTACACGTACCGGGGCCGTCACCGAGCGGGCGTGACGCCACGCTCGCCGTTCGTCACTCCGCGATCACCGAATCACCGGGGTCACCCGGATCACCGGAATCACGGGATCGCGGGGATCACTCGAATCGCGGAGTCACAGGCTTGCCGCAATCACTGCGCGGAGGGCTGGGCCTTGCGCCTGCGGAGGAGGAAGACCGCGCCGCCGCCGACGACGACGAGGGCGATCGCGACACCGGCGATGACCGGGGTGGCGCTGGAGCCACCGGTCTCGGCGAGGTCACCCGCGGAACCGGTCGAACCGCCGCCGGAGGTGGCGGGGGCCGGCTGGCCCTCGGTCTGGGTCTCGTGGCCGCCGTTGCCGCCGGCACCACCGGTGCCGCTGCTGCTGGTCTTGCAGTCCAGGACGCCCTTGAACGTCTTCGAGAAGCCCTCGGGGCCGGTGACCGTGATGTCGTACGCCTGGTCCTCGGCGACCGGGACGGTCACCGTCTCGGACTTGCCCGCCTCGACGGTGTGCTTCTTCCCGGCCAGCTCGAAGGTGAAGGCCTCGTCGCCCTTGTTGCTCGCCGTGACGTCCACGCCGCCCTTGACGCAGTTCTTCTCCGCCGAGACGGCCGGGATCGCGCCCTGCTTGGCCCAGGTCGCGGTGGCGGTCGCGGAGACCGTGGAGTCGCTGGAACCGGCCAGGATCATGGTCTGGCTCTTGGTCGCGCTGGCGAAGGCCCGGCCCACCGGCACCGAGGTGGTGGCCTGGACGGTCAGCGAGGCGGAGCCGTCGGCGGTGCCCGCCGGAACGTCGAAGTACAGCTCGCCGCCGTTGACCGCGGAGGTGAGGGGCTTGCCGCTCTTGTCGGTGACCTTGACGCCGCTGGCGGCGTCCACGGGCGGGGTCACGGTGGCCTGGCCCGCGTTGGTGTGGACGGTGATCGGACCGAGGCGCTGGCCGGACTTGCCGGAGACCGCGGCCTGGTCCAGGACGAGGGACGCCTTGGGCTCGGCCTGGTCGACGGCGCTCTTCTCCAGCCAGTCGGCCAGCTTCTCGGCCGCGGCGTCGGTCGCCTCGACGTCCACATTGTCCGAGTAACGCCAGATGGCGACCTGGGTGCCCGCGGCGGCGGTCTTCTCCGTGAGCGGGCCGGTGCCGGCTTCCTCGGCCAGTGCCGCGAGGTTGTCGACCTTCGGGTAGGAGTGCTCGAGAATCCAGCGGATCTTGCCGGCGTTCTTGTTGGCGCCGAGCGAGGTCTGGCCCCAGGGCGTCTCCAGGTACTTCGCCCGGTTCTGCGTGGGGTTGTGGATGTCGATGCAGTACGTCTTGAGCTTGCCGCCGCCGTCGACGGTCATCTCAAAGACCCCGGCGGGCAGCTGCTGGTTCCTGCCACCCGCGTGGAGCACGGCACGGTCATAGGTCTTCAGACCGTCCAGGACCGCGGCGGCGCCGCCTTGATGCTGCGGCGCCTCGTCGGCGACCGCGCTGCCGGCGCCGACGAAGGCGCCTGCCATGACCAGACCGGACGCCACCACCGATGCGGCCAGTCGGGCCATGCCCCGCCGCCGCGCGGAATCAGGTGCCTTCAAGGAAGACGAAACGGTCGCTGAATCAGCAGAAAACACAGAATTCCCCTCCGGGCGGAACCCTCCGCGCCTGCTGCGCGTGTGGGGATTGTCCCGCCAGTCGACTCAAGTGCCCCGTGAGTACGGGGGAATCCTAAGGACGAAGCGATGAACAGTCCCCCGTCACAACGTCATATAACCATTCCGACTCAGAATCGTTATGGCCGGTGCGCCTCATTGACGCCCCGCCCACCCCCGCACACCCCACGTCCGAGCCCGCCACCCCATCACCATACGAACCGTTCACGTCACCAACACCAGCGTGTCACTGTCTTTCTGGCGATCCGTCACACGCTTGCCCCGCTGCAGCACGGCACGCCCGCCGCCCTCTCCGCGCACAGTACGCCGAGTCCGTTCGGCCCGTTCGGCCCGCTCACCCCCTTCGGTCCGGTCGGCCCGCCTTTCCGGCCCGACCGGCCCTTCCCGACCGGCCGCCGCTCCCGATACGGGTACCTCTCCCGATACGGGTGCCTCTGCCGAACCGGCCGCCTGTCCCGGCCCGGGCGCCCCTCCCGATCGGGACCACTCTTCCAGCCCGGGGGCCGCCTCGGCCCCGAAGGTCGTTTCCGCCCCGGGGGCCGCTCCCTGCGTGAGCGCCGCTCCCGACCAATCCGGTTCGTCCGCGCGCACCGAAGCACCACCCACGCCACCCGCATCACCCGCATCACCCGCACCGCCCGGCACCGCACTCCCCATGCGCACGTCGATCCCCGGCCCACCCCTCATCACCCGCCGGAACGCCGATGTCCCCCGCGTCAGATCGTGCCCCACGGCGACCGCCTCGACGTCCACGAACGTCCTGTGCCGGCCTTCCCGTTCCTCCTCGCGCACCTTCAACCTTCCGTGCACGACGAGTGGTTCACCCACGGCGACGGAACCGGACAGATTCGACGCCAACGCCCGCCAGGCCCACACGGTGTAGAAGCTGGTGCGCCCGTCCGTCCAGAGTTGCTTCTCACGATCCCAGCGGCGCGGTGTCACCGCGAACCGGAAACGTGCCATCCCGCCGGTGGCGGTCTCCCGGTACTCCACCGCCGTCGCCGCGTTGCCCACCAACGTCACCAAGGTGTCGTTCATGACTCCGCCTCCCCTTCGGTCCTCAGTCCTCCGTCCACGGGGCCGCGGTCATCGACCACCGGTCGTGGGCCGTCGGCTCCGGCGACCGCGTCCGCGCGGTCACGGATCCCAGGTTGAAGGAGAGGCGGAAATCCCGCTGACGCCTGTGGACTACCGAACAGTTGTGGAAAACTCCGTCACCGCCACGTATCGCTCCCGCACCTCGCGGTACCGCACGAGCTCAGCCGCCACCGGGTCGAGCACCCTCGCCCGCCCGCAGGCCGCCGCCGCTTCCCGCAACCGCCGCTCGGCCTCCTGCCCGTACCGCCGCGCGGGCCCCCGCGCGGCGGCCGCGCACGACCACTCCACCAGCGGCCCCCCGACGACACCCGCCAGCGTCACCAGGGCGGGTGCGAGGAATCCCGGGTCGAGCACACCGGCGATCCGGCCCATCAGCCAGAGAACGCCGAAGACCTGCAACAGCGTCATCGACACCTGCGCCAGCACGGCGGCGGGCCACCATCCGGGCCGTGGCGGCCTGGGCCGTGTCGTCGAAATGTCGCCTGCCGCGCGACCACCGTGCCCGGCACCGGACCCGCCGAGCACTCCGGCCGCCCTCGTCATCGCGGCTCTCAGCACCCCCGTCGAACCACCCGCACGACCCGCACCGCCTGCACCATCCGCACTCCTCCTGTCACCCGCGCGGCCGACCCCGCTCGCACCGTCCGACGCATCACCCGGACCAGCAGACTCAGCCGAACCACCCGCATCGCCGCCACCCGCATCGCCGCCACCCGCGTCGACGCAGCCCGCACTGTCCGCACTGTCCACCCCGACCACGCCACCGGAGCCGCCCGCCCCGTTCTCCCCCATGACGCTCGTAACGCCCGTGGCACTCGTGACCAGTCCGTCCAGCGCCTCCGGCAGACCCCGCGCGCCGGTCACCGCCGCCTCGCGGACCGCCTGTGCCCAGGGGGCCGGCAGCCCGCGGGCGGCCTCGTCCGCCAGGATCCGTACCGCCTGCTCGACCCCCTGCCGGGCGGTGAGCCGCTCCTCCGGCGAGGCGGGCCCCGCCGGGCACTCCGGACGTCCCGGCCGCCGCGTGGACTCGTACCGGCGCCACAGCCTCAGCCATGGCGTGCCGCACGCCCGCCCCGCGTTCCCGCGCCACTCCCGCTCGGCCGCCTGGCCCGCCGCTGCCGCCCCGACGGCCTCCGCGAGCCTGTCGGCGAACTCCTCCCGCGCCCGTTCCCCGAGACCGGTCCGGCCCTCGGCGACGTACAGCGGGCGGAGCCTGGCCGCGGCGGCGTCCAGGTCCGCGGAGAGACGGAGCGCAGCCGCCCTGCGCTCCTGGACGAACCGGCCGAGCAGGTCGCGCAGTTCGCCCACGCCCTCGCCGGTGAGCGCGGACAGGGGCATGACGGTGGCACCCGGTTCACCGTGTTCGCCCAGTGCCATGCCGTCCTCGTCCAGCAGCCGGCGCAGATCGTCGAGGACCTGATCGGCGGCGTCGCCCGGCAGCCGGTCGATCTGGTTGAGGACCACGAAGGTGATTTCGGCGTGCCCGGCGAGCGGTCGCAGATAGCGCTCGTGCAGGGCCGCGTCCGCGTACTTCTCCGGATCGACCACCCAGATCACCGCGTCTACCAGGGCGAGCACCCGGTCGGCCTGTTCGCGGTGCCCGGCCGCCGCGGAGTCGTGGTCGGGCAGGTCGACGAGGACGAGCCCCTGAAGCGCCTCGTCGGCGCCCGCGGCACCCTGCTGCGGGCGCCGCCTGAGCCGGCCGGGAATGGCGAGCCGGTCGAGCAGTCCGGCGGCCCCGTCGGTCCAGGAGCAGGCGAGGGGGGCGGAGGTGGTCGGCCTGCGCAGCCCGGTTTCGGAGATCTGGGCGCCCGCGAGCGCGTTGAACAGGGTCGACTTGCCGCTGCCGCTCGCCCCGGCCACGGCGACGACCGTGTGCCGGGAGGAGAGCCGACGCCGGGCCGCCGCCTCGTCGAGCACGCGCCCCGCTTCGGCGAGGGCGTCCGCGTCGATCCGGGCCCGGGACAGCCCGACGAGTTCGCGCAGCGCGTCGAGCCGTGGCCGCAGCGGCCCGCCGGACGGGACGTACGCCTCGACCTGGGGTGCCCGCATGTCGTCGTCCGGGCCGGTGCCGGGCTCGTCGGACACCGTCCTGACGGCCGCGCGACGGGCGATGAGCCCGTCGTTCCAGCCCGCCATCGCCTCCGGGGCGTCCACGCACCCCTCGACCGGACGGCCCGGACTCGATCGGTCCTGACCGGCGCCCGGCCGGCCCTGGTCGTCGTGCGGGCGCTCCCGACCAGGATCCGCGTCATGAGAACGGTCGGGACGGGGACGTCCGGGACAAGAACGGTCAGGGTGAGAACGCTCGTGGTCGTCGGGGGACGCGGTACCGGCGCCCCGGCTCGCCCCCTCGTCGATGACGGCAGTCAACGCTGCCACCTCTCCTTCTGCAGTACGGACAGCGCGGCGATGAGTTCGGCCTGTGGTTCCGGGGCGACGTCGAGGGCGTCGAGCGGGGCGAGCCGTCGGTCGCGTTCCCCGTCGAGCACCCGGCCGAGGCAGTCGGTGAGCAGTGCGCCGCCCCTGTCGCGCAGCCGCAGCGCGCCCTGGGCCCCGATCCGCTCGGCGAGCTGCTCCCCGGCGGCTCTGGTACGCCGACCGCCGAGCAGGGCGGCGGCCAGGAGCACCGCCACCGTCTCGGCGTCGGGCGCGGTGTTGCGTTCGAGCCGGCGCACCTCCTCCTCCTCCGCCAGTTCCTCCAGCACGCGCCACCACCGCCGTACGGCCACGGCGATCCGGCCCTCGACGTCCTCGGCCGGTCCCCATCCCCCGGCCTCCCGGCCGGCGTCCCCGTGGCCGAACGCCCCGGCCGCGGGTTCGCGCCGCCAGGCCGCACGGATCTGCTCGTCGGCGGCGGCGACGGCGCACCGCAGAAGCGCGGCGAGGCTTTCCACCAGCGATTCGAGGAGTTCCTCGGAGGTGCTGTACAGGGGGTATCCGCGCCACCGGGTGCGGGCCTCCCCGGCGAGCACGCCGCCGTCGCGCAGCCGCCGTTCGACCCGCTCCGCCTCGGCGCGGTACGCGTCCTCGACGACCGCGGTCAGTCGCACCGCCGCCGCGTACTGTGCCGCGACGGCCCCGGCCAGCGCGGGCAGCCGGACGTCCAGCGAGGCGATGACCCCGGCCGCGGTGCGCCCGACGGCCTGCTGGCGGGCCGCCGGGTCCTGGGCGCGGTGGCTGAGCCAGGCCCGGAGCGGGGCGACGGCGGTGGTGGGCAGCAGCCCGCTGCCGCCGCCCGCCGATTCGGGCAGTTCCGGGATGGTGAAGCGCGGCACCTCGCCGAGGCCCGCCCGGGTGAGCAGCGCCCCGTACTGCCGCGACACCTCGGCGATCACCTGGTGCGGCACCCGGTCGAGGACGGTGACGAGCGCGGCGTCGTACTCCTTGGCGGTACGCAGCAGATGCCAGGGCACCGCGTCCGCGTAGCGCGAGGCCGTGGTGACCATCACCCACACGTCCGCGGCGCAGATCAGCTCGGCGGCCAGCACCCTGTTCCGTACGACGAGCGAGTCGATGTCGGGTGCGTCGAGCAGCGCCAGCCCGCGCGGCAGCCCGGTGGCGGTCTCGACACGCAGCGTGGTCCCGTCCTCCTCGTCGTCCTCGGCGTCGTCGAACCCGCCGAGGTCATCGGCCCCGCCGAGACCACCGAGTGCGCCGAGGCGTTCGCGTCCGCCGGTGCTCCGCGCCTCCTGGGGCGGCAGCCAGACCCTGGTGAGCTGTGGCAGCACGCGCGTCCCCGCGAACCAGTGGTGATCGTCCGGGTGGCAGACGAGCACGGGCGTGCGCGTGGTCGGCCGCAGCACCCCGGCCTCGCTGACCAGCCGCCCCACCAGCGAATTGACCAAGGTCGACTTCCCGGCCCCGGTGGACCCTCCGATCACGGCGAGCAGGGGCGCTTCGGGATCCTTGAGCCGGGGAAGCAGATAGTCGTCGAGCTGGGCCAGCAACTCGCTCCGGGTCCGGCGGGCACGAGCGGCCCCCGGCAGCGGAAGCGGAAGACGCACGGCGGCGACACGGTCGCGCAGGGCGGAGAGTGCGTCGATGAGCTGAGGCCGTACGTCCAAGGTCACCACATGCGAAGAATGCCCAATTTTGGAGCCTTTTTGAAGCGTATAGCGACCCCTGCGCGCCGGTTCCTCCGCAGAATTCAAGTCAGGACAGAGGGGACGAGTGGGGCGCAGGCATAACGAGTGCACAACACCCGGGGCGTGAGGCGTAAAAAGCGATGCGCGAATCCGGTCCACCTGCGATTATCGGTTCGCTTCACCGAACCTCCACATCGTGCCACGCAGGTGAAGCAACCGGTACGAGGCGATCGGAGCCCTATCCTTGTTCCGGCAGGTCACCGACCGGCCCGGCCCAGGGCTCCAGGCCACCGAGGCCACCACCACCGGCCCCCGTAGCTCAGTGGATAGAGCAGGTGCCTTCTAAGCACTTGGCCGCAGGTTCGAGTCCTGCCGGGGGCGCACCGGGACAGACCCTCCTTCGGGAGGGTCTTTTTTTCGGCCAGGAGTGAATTTCGGTCGGGGACGGGGCCGCGGGGGCACGAACCACGGGTGGCTGAAAATGTACGGCTGAAACCGGTTGTGGACGGCCCCCGGCGGCCGTTCGGCCCGAAGCGGCCCGGTGGTGATCCGCGCCGGGACCGGCGCCGGGACCGGAGGGCCTGGGCCGGGGCGAACTCATCGGGCCGGGGGCCGGCCGCCGTCCGGTCGAGCGCCGGACGTCTCCGGCGAGCGGGCGTCCGCGGTGTGCAGATAGTGCCGGGGCGTGGTACCGATGGCACGGCGGAAGGCGGCGAGGAAGGCGCTGGGCGTGGCATAGCCGACGGCATGGGCCACTTGGGCGACCGGGCGGCCGTCGGCGAGCAGTGGCAGGGCGGCGCGCAGTCTCAGTCGGGTGCGCCAGTGGTCGAAGCTCATCCCGGTGTCCTGGACGAAGAGCCTGCTCAGAGTCCGGCGGCTGGTGCCGACCGCACGGGCGAGCGCCGCCAGCGTGCGCGAGTCGGCAGGGTCGTCCAGCAGCAGTGCGGCCACCGCCCGCGCACGGTCGTCGACAGGTTCGGGCACCGTGATCGGCGAGTTGGGCAGTGGATGGAGCAGGTCGAACACCACGCCCTCCGCGCGGTGCCGCGCGTCCGGTGCGAGGTCGTCGCGTCCCAGGTGGGCCAGCAGCCGGGCCAGCAGTTCGCCGACGCCGACCGCGACCGGCGTCGACCAGTCCAGCGGGCAACGAGTGGGGTCCAGGTACAGGCTGTGGAAGAGCGTGTCGCGCGGCGCACCGGTCCGGTGGACGGTTCCGGCCGGGATCCACAGGGCACGGGTGGACGGCAGCACCCAGGTGTCGTCGCCGACCGTCACCCCCAGCACTCCCCTGGTGGCCCAGGCGAGTTGGTGCTGCGGGTGCTCATGCGCCCCGAACCAGTGGCCGGCCGGGAGCGGGAAGGCTCCCACCAGGATGGCCCCCTCCCCCGCGCCCCGCTCCGCCGCGAACGCCGCACGAGGAGCCCGTCGGCCGCCAGGCCCTGAAGAGGTCACCCGTCAACTCTAAGGGCTGTCCCGCAACCCCTGGCGGGCACACGACGACAGCTACGGCACCTCGCCGCGTTGTCGGAACGCCCGCATGCATCCAGCATGCGGGCGCCCCTCCGCCTTGCGGCGGACCGCATCCGACGCCGCGCGCCGATCCACCAGGGATTACGGGACAGCCCTCAGGGGCTTCCCTCGAACTGCCGCCTGCCGTACGACGGTTCGAAGACAGACCCTGGAGCGGACGTTCCCCGGGCGCTGGCCTCTGTGCGACATCCTCTGGCCCGAGCGGGTCTCGCGGCCGGCGCGCGGCCTTCCTAGGGTCGTGCCATGCCGATGAATTACCTGCATCGCAAGATCTGCAGCTCCGCCCGCTGGGCCGCCGACGTGGCGGACCGCATGCCGGAACAACTGGCCGGCGTGGAACTCGGGGACGACGTCCTGGAGATCGGTCCCGGCTTCGGAGCCACCACCCGGGCGCTGGTGTCCCACACCGCGAAGTCGTCCGACACGACGAAGCTGACCGCCGTCGAGATCGACGAGGCTTCCGTGGCCCTGTTGCGTGCCGAGTTCACCGACCGGGTCGAGATCGTGCACGGCGACGGCGCCCGACTCCCCTTTCCGGACGGACGGTTCTCCGCCGTCGTCTGCTTCACCATGCTGCACCACGTGCCCTCCACCGGCCTTCAGGACGCCTTGTTCGCCGAGGCATGCCGTGTGCTGCGGCCGGGTGGGGTGTTCCGCGGGGTGGACAGCCGGCCCAGCCTGCGCTTCCGGCTGCTGCACATCGGCGACACCATGGTCGTGCTCGACCCCGTGACACTGCCCGGCCGCCTGCGCCGGGCCGGCTTCGAGGAAGTCGCGTCGCAGCACCAGCCCGGTCGGCAGATCCGTTTCCTGGCCCGCAAGGCCTGACCTCGCGGCCGGCGCCCCGGCCGACGGCCGTCCGCCCACAGTTGCAAAGTTTCGCAATTCGTATAATCGGCAGTTACCGTACCGGGGTGATCGCGAATCTGCCGCCCTGTCCCAAGTGCTCGTGCGAGTACACCTACGAGATGAACGCCCTGGTGGTGTGCCCCGAGTGCGGCCATGAGTGGGTCCCCGCCGAGGGCGACGCCCAGGACGAGGGCGCCTCCGGGGAGCGGGTGATCAGGGACTCCGTCGGCAATGTGCTGAAGGACGGGGACTCCGTGGTCGTGGTCAAGGCGCTCAAGGTCAAGGGCAGTCCGTCCGGGATCAAGGCCGGTACGAAGGTGCGCGGCATCCGGCTCGTCGACGGGGTCGACGGGCATGACATCGACTGCCGGATCGACGGGTTCGGGGCCATGCAGCTCAAGTCCGGCGTGGTCAAGAAGGCCTGATCCCGATGTGTGACCGGTCCCGCCGGGGAGCGGCGGGACCGGTCGCATCCGCGGACGGGGCCGGTCGCGTCGACGGGTGGCCGGTCGCGCCGACGAGCGGTCGGTCAGCGGTTGAACGACGAGCCGAGCCCCGCTTTCGTCGGGGTGGTGCCCAGCGTCCCGTGGCCGAAGGTGAACGACCCCTTGGCGGTCGGGCCGGAGGCCGTGGTCGGAAAGACCCAGAGGGAGCCCGCGTCGGCGTTCTCGCCGGGGGCGCCGACGAGCAGTTCCGCGCGGCCGTCGCGGTTGGCGTCGACCAGGGTCGCGGCGGCGCCGAAGCGGTCGTTCGGCTCGGCGACGCCGGGGACGTCCGCCGTGTCCTGGTTGAAGCCCACCGTGCCCTTGCCGGTGGGGCCGGACGCGGTGCCGGGGAGGACCAGGACCGAACCCGCGTTCTTCGTCGTGCCCAGGTCCTCACCGGGTACGCCGACGGCGATGTCGCCGTAGCCGTCGCCGTTCACGTCCCCGATGGAGACGGAGGCTCCGAATCCGTCGGACCGTTCGGCGGCGCCCGGGACGCCGGGGCTGTCCTGGTTGAGGACCTGGGCCCGGTCCCCCCGCGGGCCGGTGGGACCGCCCGGCACGTAGGTGATCATGCCGCCCTTGGCGAGCGGGAGGTCCACGTCGCTGTCGTAGCCGTCGACCGGGCGGCCCACGACGAGGTCGGCGTACCTGTCGCCGTTCACGCGGCCCGCAGCGATGGTCTCGCCGCCCTGGAGACGGGAGCCGTCCGCGCGGTCGACGACGGTGTACTCCTCGCTCGGGCCGGTGGCGCCGCCGCTGCGGATCAGGATGCGCCGGGCGTCGTACTCGTCGCCGTCGTGGACCACCGCGGCCAGGTCGTCGCGGCCGTCGCCGTCGAAGTCGCCCGCGGTGATGTCGAGGTAGCGCAGGTCGTCCATGTCGCGGATCACCCTGACGGGGGCCGCCGGACCGCCGTCGCGCCCGAACGGGCCGGACAGGACGTGCGTGTCGCCCTGTCCCCTTCCGAGAGTGACGACGTCGACGGCCCCGTCGCCGTCGAAGTCGCCCACGGCGGTCCGGGTGCCCATCCCCTGATACTGCTCGTCGCCGGTCAGCAGCGTGGCACCGCCGGACAGGCCCCGCGGGCCGCCCCAGATCACGGTGAGCGAGCCGGCCTCCTCGGTGGTGCCGGCCGACTCCCCGGGCGCGCCGATCACGAGGTCGTCGTACCCGTCCCGGTCGAGGTCGGCGGAGACCAACGAGCTGCCGAACGCGTCACCGGGCTCGGCCCCGTCCGGGACGCCGGGCGAGTTCTGGGTGAGGACCTGCTTGGTGGAGGTCTTCGGACCGCTCGCGGATCCGTACACCACGCCCACGTAACCTGCCCCGGCCTTGCCGTCGACGGTGGCACCGGGCGCGGTGAACGCCACGTCCGGGTAGCCGTCGCCGTTGAAGTCGTTCCGCCCCGGCGGCTGGGCGGGGGCGGACGCGCCGGGCGCGGATGCGACGGTCTCGACGGGCACGGCGGGTGCGGCCGTCGCGGCGGCGGCCGCCGTGGCGGCGAGGACGACGGTGGTTCCGAGAACAGCAGCGGTTCCGAGGACGCGGGATGTCACGTCGATTCCTTTGTTCGGGCATGAATATCGGATGTGAATACCGACACTCCACCCATTCGGACCGGCGGCCGGACGCGTTGGTTGCGCGGCCCGCCGTGACCGTCACAGCTCCTCCACCCGTACACAGCACCTCGCCCACAGAACGGCCGTCCGAGAAGGCGGAACGATCATCGGCGAAGGCGGAACGGAAGTCCGCGAGAAGGCCCGTCGGCCAAGGGCCGTCCCGTCGGCCCCGGCGGGCGCCCGAGGTCGGCCGCGGCACCTCGCCGCATTGCCGGAACGCCCGCATGCCTCCCCGTACACGGGCGTCCCTCCGTCCTGCGAGGCACCGCATCCGACGCCGCGCGCCGATCCGCCACGGATCACGGGGCGGCGCCCTCAGACGACGGCCATCGCGGTCAGCAGGACGAACGCCGCGAGGGAGAGTGCGGTCCGGATGCGGTGGAGGCCGTTCCAGCGGGCCTCGAACGCCGCGCGGGCCGCCCCGTCGTCGCCGTCGCCCTCGGATTCCGCGAGCGCCTTGTTCAGCGGGATGTTCCCGGCGATCGTGACGAGGTGGCTGCCGAGTGCGCAGGCCAGGGCCGCCACCGCGCACGCCCGTTCCGTGCCGCCGGTCCCGGCGCCGCTCGCGAAGGCGGTGACGACGACGGCCGCCGGGAGGACGACCACCCCGACGAAAAGGACCAGGAAGAGTGGGCCGGGCACCTTCTCGTTGAAGCGGCGCATCGCGTCCGCGAACCGCTCGTCCGGCAGCAGCGCGATGCCCGGCATGATCGCGACCAGGAACGTCAGCAGGGATCCGGCGTAGATACCGGTCGTGATCACCGCGAATATCAGGAAGAGGGAGGGCATGGCCTCCATCATGGCCACGGCGGGCGGCGCGCACAGCCGGTTTCCGCGGGAGCGGCCCGCGCACAGCCGGCTCCCGTACGAACGGCCCGCACCGCCGGTTCCCGGCTCCCGATCGCGAGTTGCGGCTTCCGGTTCCGGCTCCCGAACCCGGTCGCGGTACGGGCGAGGAGTCAGGACACCACGTCCTTGCGGCCGAACCCCCTGAACGCGAGCGCGAACAGAACCAGCGCGTACGCCACCGAGACCGACGCCCCCTTCAGCATCCCGCCCCATTCCAGTTCGGGCTGGAGCGCGTCCGCCCACGCGAACTGCCAGTGCGCGGGCAGGAATTCGCGCCAGGAACCGAGCGCGGTGACGGCGTCCAGCACATTGCCGACGATCGTCAGCCCGACCGCCCCGCCGACCGCGCCCAGCGGGGCGTCGGTCCTCGTCGAAAGCCAGAACGCCAGCCCGGCGGTGACCAGTTGGGACACGAAGACGAACGCGAGGGCGAGCGTCAGCCGCGACATCGCCGTCGTGGCGTCGAGCGCGCCGCCGGTGGGGAGCTGGAGCGGCCCCCACCCGTACGCGACCGTTCCCGCGGCCAGGGCGACGAGCGGCAGCAGCACCATCGCGGCCAGGCTGAAGCCGAGGGCCACGACGAGCTTGCTCCACAGCAGCCTGACCCGGGGCACGGGCGCCGCCAGCAGATAGCGCAGCGAGGACCAGCTGGCCTCGGACGCCACCGTGTCGCCGCAGAACAGTGCCACCGGGATCACGAGCAGGAACCCCGCGGACACGAACAGGCAGGTCGCGGCGAAATTCGCGCCGGACGCGGTCGCGGTGTCCATCAGGGTGATCCGTCCGCCACCGCCGCCCCGCGAGGACGGTGTGCCGCCGATCGCGAACGCGGCGATCAGGACGAACGGCAGCAGGGCCAGCACCGCGCCCATGAACAGCGTGCGGCGCCTGCGCAGTTGGCGCACCGCCTCGACGCGCAGCGGAAGGGTGCGCCGGGCGCGGTAGCCGGGCGCACCCGCCCCGCCCCCGGCACCGTGCGCACCGGAGACACCGGAGACACCGGAGACACCGGATGCACCGGATGCACCGGATGCACCGGACGCTTCGGATGCTGACGGCACGTCGATCGCCGCGCCGGTCTCTGTGGCATCGCCTGTGGCACTCATGCGGAGCCTCCGGAAATCAGGGTCAGGAACGCGTCCTCCAGGCGGCGGCGCGGCCCGACGCCGGTCAACGGCACGTTGAGCCGGACCAGTTCGGCGATCAGATCGGACGTCGTGGTGCTGGTCCCGTCGAGGCGTACCAGCAGTCCCCGCCCGTCGTCCGTACGCGTGGCCGAGCCGATCCCCGGCAGCGCGGCCACCTTCTCCACGAGGGGGTCGGGCAGTTCGCGTGCGGTGGTGACCAGCAGCACGTCGCCGGAGCCGATGATCTCGGCGACCGGGCCCGCCTGGACGAGCCGGCCCCGGTCCATGACCACGAGGTGGGTGCAGGACTGTTCGACCTCGGAGAGGAGATGGCTGGAGACGATGACGGTACGGCCCCCGGCCGCGTACCGGATCATCACGTCGCGCATCTCGCGGATCTGGGGCGGGTCGAGCCCGTTCGTCGGTTCGTCGAGGATGAGCAGGTCCGGCATCCCGAGCATGGCCTGGGCGATGGCCAGCCGCTGCCGCATGCCCTGCGAGTACGTGCGGACGGCGCGGGCGAGCGCGTCGCCGAGCCCGGCGATCTCCAGGGCCTCGTCGATGCGGGAGTCCTCGGCGGGGCGGCCGGTGGCCGCCCAGTACAGCTCCAGATTGGCGCGCCCGGACAGGTGCGGCAGGAATCCGGCTCCCTCGACGAACGCACCGACGCGCGACAGCACGGGCGCGCCCGGCCGGACGGTCTGCCCGAACACGCGGATCTCGCCGTCGTCCGGTGTGATCAGGCCCATGAGCATGCGCAGGGTGGTGGTCTTGCCCGCGCCGTTGGGGCCGAGGAGTCCGAGTACCTGCCCCTTCTCGACCTGGAAGGACAGGTCCTTCACCGCGAATGGGGTCTCCCCTGCTCGAACGAAGTTGAGAGCTCGGGAAATCTCGGCCGACCTGGCGTACCTCTTCGAGAGGCCGGTGATACGGAGGGGGACGTCGGCGAGCGCCGGGTCGGGTGCGGTGCCGGGCGCCGGGTGCGTGGTACGCCGGGCGCCGGGGCCGGAGGTGCGGCGGGCGGTGAACAGCAGCAGGGCGGCGATCACCGCGGCGGCCGCCGGGAGCCCCCAGGTCCACCGGGGCAGCGCGGCCGCGGCCGTCCTCAGGGCGGGGGCGGTGGGGACGGTGAGCGGTCCGGTGGTGGTCGCCGTGTACGTCGCCGGTTCGGCCGGTGAGGCGTAACCGAGGTCGGTCGCGGAGAGGACCAGCCGGAGCCGGTGCCCCGCGTCGAACCGGTGGTCGATGGCGGGGAGGGTCAGCTCCACGTCCCGGCCCTGCCGGTCCGGGGTGACGCGGAAGGGGGCGACGAGTTGCGCGGGCAGCACCTGTTGCCCGCCGTCCGGCGATACGTCGTAGACCTTGCCGAACAGCACGGCGTCGCCGTGGTCCGCCTTCACGTTCATCCGCACGGTCGGGGAGCCGGTGACGCGCACGGGCCCGTCAAGCGGCGCGGAGTCGAAGCGCGCGTACTGTCCGGGGAAGTCCATGGAGAGGCCGACACCGAGCGAGGACAGCCGGGTCAGCCCGCCGCCGACGCCCGGTACGGCGGAGATGCCGGGCGGGTTGGCCCCGGCCGGGTTGCGGAACGTCTGCGTCCGCCGTCCGAGGCCGATCGTCCTCTCCCCGTCGCCGGCCAGTCCCGGGTACGTGGCGCTGCTCGCCCCGCGCGTACGGGCGGCGCCGTCGGTGGAGTCGACGCCTCCGGTCCGGGTGACGCGGAAGGCGGGCCCGGTGTCGGCGTTCGTGTCGTCCTTGAGGTAGCGGTCGAACCAGTCGGTGATCCGGCCGTGGATCCGGTCGGCCTCCAGGTCGCCGCCGTCGTGCCCGCCCGCGATCCAGTCGACCGCGACCGGTGCGCCGTTGGCGCGGATCGCACGGGCCATGGCGTCCGCCTGGCCGAGCGGGAAGAGGGAGTCGGACTGGCCCTGCACGATGAGCGCGGGCACTCCGATCCGGTCGGCGACGGCGCTCGGGGACCGTTCGGTGAGCAGTGCGCGCGCGGCGGTGTCGGGTTTCCCGGTGACGGCGACCCGTTCGTACATCGCGCAGATCCGCTTCTCGAACTTCTGGCAGCCGCCGCCCGTGGTGACGAAGATCCCGGCCCACAGCTTCTTGAAGACCCCGTCGGGGAAGAGCGCGTCGGCCAGGTTCCAGTACGTGATCTGCGGAGCGACGGCGTCCACGCGCCGGTCGTACCCGGCGGCGAGCAGCGAGGCGGCACCGCCGTAGGAGGCGCCGGTGACGCCGACACGCGGGTCGCCCTCGGCGTCGAGCCGCACCTCGGGCCGGTCCGCGAGCCAGTCGATCAGCCGCGAGACGTCCTTGACCTCGCGGTCGGGGGCGTTGAGCGAGATCTCCCCGCCCGACTTCCCGAACCCCCGGGCGGACCAGGTCAGCACGGCGTACCCGGCACCGGCCAGCCGCTCGGCCTGCGCCCGTACGTCGTTCTTGCTGCCGCCGAACCCGTGCCCGATCAGTACGGCCGGGCGGCGTTCCGTGCCGCCGGTGGTGAAGTACGAGGTGTCGAGGGACACCCCGTCGACACGCATCGTCCGGTCCTGGCGGTGCACGGCCGGGGTGCCGTCGTCGGCCACGGCGTTCCACGTCCCGGCGGCGGCCAGTACGGCGAGCGCCGCGAGGCCCGCGGCCCACCGGCCGCGCGCGCCCCCGCGCCCTCGCCGGCGGGCCCGGGGCAGCGGAAGCCGCCATCGGGACGTACGCGCTCCAGGGGTTTCCATGCTTCCCGACCCTAAGCGGACGGCCGCCGTACGCGGGCAGCCGCCAGGGGGAAGTCTCCGGCCTCCGCCCGGTGCACGGCCGCCGCCCGGCGTACTCCGTACGCGGTACGCCGGGCCGATACGCGGTACGCCGGGCCGATACGCGGTACGCGCCGCGGATGCGCGGCAGGGGCCGCTGGGAGGAATCGAAGGGACGCCCGACACGGGCGGGCGTCTCGCGGTGGCCTTCGCGGACTGGCACCCTGCCGACATGAATCAGGCGGAGGTATTACTCATCGGCGGGCGCGCGGGCGTGGGGAAGTCGACCGTGGCCTGGGAGGTGTCGGCGCTGTTGCGGGCGGCGGAGGTGGCGCACGCGGTGCTGGAGGGCGATCTGATGGGGCAGGTCCATCCGGCTCCGCCGGGCGATCCGCACCGGGCGGGGATCACCGAGCGCAATCTGGCGGCGGTCTGGTCGAACTTCGCGGAACTCGGATACCGGCGGCTCATCTACACCAACACGGTGAGCGTGCTGCCGGAGTCGGCGGCGATGTTCGAGCGCGCGATGGGCTCGCACGTACGGATCGTCCGCGTTCTGCTCACCGCCTCCGACACCACGACGTACGGCCGGCTCCAGGGCCGGGAGATCGGCTCGGAACTGGACCGCGAGGTGGCGAACAGCATGCGCAGGGCCCGTTTCCTGGACGAGCACGCACCGGCGGACACGGTGCGTGTGGCGACGGACGGCCGGAAGGTCACGGATCTCGCGCGCGAGGTGGTGGCCGTGACGGGGTGGGCCGATGCGGTGGCCCCCGAGGGGCCGTAGCGCTGTTGGGACGGGGCCGGATGCCGTGGTAGGGCTCCGGCCCTCGCGCCCCGGGCCGGGTGCCGTGGTTCCCGGGGCCGTGGTGGCGCCCCGCCCGCCTCACTTGGTGTTCATGATCAGGCCGATGTGGGTGAAGTAGGCGAGGGCGCCGAAGAGGAGGAACGCCAGCCCGGACAGCCCCCAGGCGACCCCGATGACCTGGGCCGCCCGCCCCCGGGGCCGACGCAGCATGAACGGGAACAGGATGGCCCCGACGCCCACCAGGAGGTACGCCGCGGACACGAAGGACGTCTCCACCCACGGCCACCGTGCGAACTCCCCGGCGACGGGTTCCTGCGGAGGCGCGGCGAACAGCGTGTACTTCCAGCCCGCGGCGGCGATCCCCAGACAGGCCAGCCCGACGCCGAACACCAGGAGGGAGATGGGCGCGGTGACGCGGGCCGTGTGGACGACGCGGTTGGCGCTGTTGATGTCGGCACCGCGTTTCCAGAGGTAGAGGGCGGCGGCGAGGAGGAGGACACCGAAGAGCACCGCCGGTTCGCCGAAGGCGATGTTGTTCTGCGGGAAGCCGCCCCCGGCGAGTGGCCAGGTCAGGACCATGTGGAGACCGGCCACGACCAGGACGAAGCCGATGGCTCCGAACGCCAGCGCCCATCCGTCGGGGGTGATGGTGCGCCCGGGCTTCAGGAGCTGGTACCCCAGCGCCACCACGAGCAGCAGCCCGGCACCGGCCGTGACCGCGATGATCGTGTTGTACGTCGGCATCCCGGCCCAGTCGATCTTCGGACCGGGCGCCGACAGCAAGAGGGCGTGGTGGGTCATACGCGGAACGTAACGCCGGGCCTGTCACCCCGCAGAAGCATTGGCCCGCTCGCCTGATCCACGAGGCCGCACGCGCTGCCCGGTCACGCGATGTACGCGCCCGCGCGTGGTCGCCCCCTCCCCCGCACCGGCGAACAGCGGGGTGGAACTCAAGAGGCGGTGTGGCCCGTCGCCCCGGGGTAGGGCAGCTCCCTCGGCAGCAGTTGCGTCGCCTCGTCGAGCCGCCCCGCCGTCACGTGTTCGTGGATGCGCCGGGCCAGCGGCGTGACGTCACGGATCGAGACGGTCCACTCGTCCGCGTACCGTCGCGACGCCTCGCCGGACAGGCCGAGTTGCAGCGAACGGTACGGGAGCCGGTCCAGGCGCAGATCGCGTTCCGGGTCCCACTGGACGCGGGCCGGGCTCCGGCGCAGGCTGTCCTGCCAGGCGGCACGGTCGGCGTGAACTCCGCGCACGTAGTGGGAGAGTTCGGAGTGGGCCAGCGCCCAGTCGAATCCCTCGCGGGCGATCTCGACGGCCAGAACGGTCTCCTGGCCCTCCTTCATGGCCCAGCCGCAGCGGTACATCATCCACAGGAAGCTCGGCTTGATCCATGTCATGCGGTCGCGCTTCCACGCCTCCGGGAACCGCCCGTCGCGCGCCGCCGGCTGTCCGATGAACGGGGCGTACGCCTGGTAGACGGTGATCGTCGTGTCCGTGTACAGGGCGCGGATCTCGTGCTGCGGCCTGACCGGAGCGGTCGTGGCCGGGACGGGCACGGACGGGGCGGGCACGGACGGGGCGGTGGGCGCGGTCGGAGCGGTCGCGGTCGGGGTGTTCATGGCCCCATCACAGCATCGGCGAGGCGTACGCCGCGAGCGAGTTGCACCGCGCCGACGGCGTCGACGCCGAAAACCGGGGCAGGGGAGCCGTGACGGCTCCCCTGCCCCGGTCGTTCTTCGGCTGCCCCGCTCAGTAGGCGGAGTTGACGTTGTCGATGGAGCCGTAGCGGTGGGCGGCGTAGTTCGCGGCGGCGGTGATGTTGGCCACCGGGTCGTAGACGTTCTTGGCCGTCCCGCTGACGTGGTAGGCGTTGAACGTCGGGTCGATGACCTGCAGTAGCCCCTTGGACGGAATGCCCTTGGCGGCGTTGGAGTCCCAGTTGTTGATGGCGTTCGGATTGCCGCCGGACTCACGCATCAGGTTGCGGTGGATCCCGTCGTACGAGCCCGGGATGCCCTTCGCCCGCATGACCTCCAGCGCCTGCTTGATCCAGGCGTCGACGTTGCCGCCACTCGCCTGGGTGGGGGCGGCGGGAGCCTGGGCCGGGGTGGCGGCCGAGGCGGCCGGGGCTCCGGCGACGGCACCGGCGACAACCGCCGCGCCTGCCGCGAGCACGCCCAGAGAAGTCTTCTTGGTGCGGGTCATACGAGCGAAATTCTTGGGCATCGCAGTGATCTGCATTCAGCAATTCCTCTTCGATCGGGGGTGATGTCAAAAATTGTTATGCGAGGAGCAAATCCAAGTCAACGAGGACCTTTTACTAGAACGGATCGTAGGTGTCGGTGGAAATGATCCGAGAATTCCGCACTGAGCAGTGAAACGCAGGGAGCACGGCTCCGGAGCGCCCTACTATCCATCCTCATAGTGACCGCCGCCACATGACCCACCCCACACGGCAAAGGCCCCAAATCGGGACAAGAGTGGCGCGTATCACGTGGCCTGCGTCACACGAGAAGCCTTCTTTTCACTCGCCGTCATAAGAGAAATGCGCGGCGCATTCACGCGCATGACCTCAGAGGTAATTGAGCGGGTGCCGCGTGCGTCCGTACCTTCCTCGTGCGGCACGCGGCTTCGCCGAAGGCGCGACACGACAGACCGCGTGACAACGACAGGAGGACCCAGTGATGGCGTACCGGAACGCGAGTACGGCCCCGGCACCGGGCACGAAGGACACGGCGGGCACGACGGGCGTCGCCCGCACCGACGGACTGCTCCGGACGGCCCTCATGGCGGACGTGGTCCTCACCGGCGCCAACGGCATCGGCTATCTCGCGCTCGCCACGGTCCTGGACTCGTTCCTCGGTGTGCCGCGCCCGGTGGAGTACGCGGTGGGCGTGTTCCTCACGGTGTACGCGGCGTGGCTGCTGTCCGTCTCCCGCCGGGCCGAGCTCCACCGGGGCGCGGTCGCCGTCGTCATCGCCCTGAACACCGCCTGGGCCGTGACGAGTGTCGTCACCGTGCGCGTGGACGCGCTGACGGCGACGGGGATCGGCAACGGATGGATCGTGTTCCAGGGGCTGACCGTGGCGGGCATGGGGGCGCTGCAGTACCTGGGGCTGCGGCGCATGTGAGCCCCTGGGACGCACACGCGGTCCGCCCGGGGCCGTGGTCCACCCGACCGCGGACAAGAAGCGACGGCCCGCCCGGACACGGAACGCGGCGACGGCCCGCCCGGACACGAAGAAATGTGTCCGGACGGGCCGTCGCGTCGGGGGTGGATCGGGGCCCGCGGGCGGGGCAGTGGGATCAGTGGTTGCGGGGGAAGCCCAGGTCCACTCCGGCCGGTGCGTCGGCCGGGTCCGGCCAGCGGGTGGTGACGACCTTGCCGCGGGTGTAGAAGTGCACGCCGTCGTTGCCGTAGATGTGGTGGTCGCCGAAGAGGGAGTCCTTCCAGCCACCGAAGGAGTGGTAGCCCACCGGCACCGGGATCGGCACGTTGACGCCGACCATGCCGGCCTCGATCTCCAGCTGGAAGCGGCGGGCGGCGCCGCCGTCACGGGTGAAGATCGCGGTGCCGTTGCCGAACGGCGAGGCGTTCATGAGGGCCACGCCCTCCTCGTACGTCTCCGCGCGCAGCACGCACAGCACCGGGCCGAAGATCTCGTCCTTGTACGCGTCCGAGTCGGTGGACACGTGGTCGAGGAGGGAGAGGCCGATCCAGTGGCCGTTCTCGAAGCCCTCGACGGTGAAGCCGGTGCCGTCCAGGACGACCTCGGCGCCCTGGGCCGCCGCGCCCGTGACGTAGGAGGCGACCTTGTCGCGGTGGGCGGCGGTGATCAGCGGGCCCATCTCGGAGGACGGGTCGTTGCCCGGGCCGATCTTGATCTTCTCGGCGCGCTCCTTGATCTTGGCGACGAGTTCGTCGCCGATGGAGCCGACCGCGACGACAGCGGAGATCGCCATGCAGCGCTCACCGGCGGAGCCGTACGCGGCGGAGACGGCGGCGTCGGCGGCGGCGTCGAGGTCCGCGTCCGGCAGCACCAGCATGTGGTTCTTCGCCCCGCCGAGCGCCTGGACGCGCTTGCCGTTGGCGGAGGCGGTGGCGTGGATGTAGCGGGCGATCGGGGTGGAGCCCACGAAGGAGACCGCGGCCACGTCCGGGTGGTTCAGCAGCCCGTCGACGGCGACCTTGTCACCGTGCAGGACGTTCAGCACACCGTCCGGGAGACCGGCCTCGGCGGCCAGCTCGGCCAGCAGGACGGCGGCCGACGGGTCCTTCTCGCTGGGCTTGAGCACGAACGTGTTGCCGCACGCGACGGCGAGCGGGAACATCCACATCGGCACCATGGCCGGGAAGTTGAACGGGGTGATTCCGGCGACGACGCCGAGCGACTGGCGGATCCCGGCGACGTCGACCCGGCTGGACACCTGGGTGGACAGCTCGCCCTTGAGCTGGGTCGTGATGCCGCAGGCCAGCTCGACGATCTCCAGACCGCGGGCCACCTCGCCCAGGGCGTCCGAGTGCACCTTGCCGTGCTCGGCGGTGATGAGGCGGGCGATGTCCTCGCGGTGGGCGTCGAGCAGCGCGCGGTAACGGAAGAGGATCGCGGTGCGGGTCGCCAGCGAGGACGTGCCCCAGGTGGCGTAGGCCTCCTTCGCGGCGGCGACCGCGGCGTCCACCTCGTCGGGGGAGGCGAGCGCGACCCGGGTGGTGACCTCGCCCGTGGCCGGGTCGGTGACCGGGCCGTAGTTGCCCGACGCACCCTCGACGGTCTTGCCACCGATCCAGTGGTTGACGGTCTTCATGACAGAGCTCCTTCGATGGCGTTCGGTGGGGGTTCGATGGCGTTCGGTGGCGTCTTCGGACAGCTGGACGGTGCCGACGGGAAGGGCGGTCTCCGGGCACTGAGCGGCGGTCGTCGCTTCAGAGGTGATGGCGTCGGTCGGCGGCATTCCGGTCGTACGTCTCGCGGGCTTTCACGGCCGACGGCCGGGTGGCCGTCTCGGCCACGGGGACATCCCACCACGCCTGCGCCGGAGGAGGGCCCGACACTGTGTCTGCCGTTTCGGTCTCGACGTAGACACAAGTGGGAACGTCCGAGGCCCGCGCCTCGGCGAGGGCTTCGCGCAGGTCGCGCACGGTCCTGGCGCGCAGCACCCGCATGCCGAGCGAGCCCGCGTTGGCCGCGAGGTCGACGGGCAGCGGCGGGCCGGTGAAGGTGCCGTCGGTGGCGCGGTGACGGTAGGCGGTGCCGAAGCGCTCGGCACCGACCGTCTCGGAGAGGCCTCCGATGGACGCGTAGCCGTGGTTCTGGAGCACGACGAGCTTCACGGGCAGCTCCTGCTGCACGGCGGTGACGATCTCGGTGGGGTTCATCAGATACGTGCCGTCGCCGACGAGCGCCCAGACGGGGCGGTCGGGGGCGGCCAGCCGGACCCCGATCGCGGCCGGGATCTCGTAGCCCATGCAGGAGTAGCCGTACTCGACGTGGTACTGGTGCGGGGAACGGGCCCGCCAGAGCTTGTGCAGGTCGCCGGGGAGCGAACCGGCCGCGTTGATCAGTACGTCGTCCTCGGTGACGAGCGCGTCGAGGAGGCCGAGGACCTGGGCCTGGGTGGGGCGGGCGTGCGGGTCGTCGGCGGTGAACGCGGCCGTCACCCGTCGTTCCCACTCCTTCTTGGCCTCGGTGTACTCGGTCTCGTAGGCCGGGTCGACGCGATGGTGGTGCGCGGCCAGCTCCACGTCGAGCGCCTTCAGCGCGGTACGGGCGTCGGCGACCAGCGTGAGGGCGCCGAGCTTGTGC
Organism: Streptomyces sp. NPDC032161; assembly: GCF_040636995.1. Lineage (NCBI taxonomy): Bacteria > Bacillati > Actinomycetota > Actinomycetes > Kitasatosporales > Streptomycetaceae > Streptomyces > Streptomyces sp. NPDC032161. The sequence continues at coordinate 1,015,278 of NZ_JBEZVN010000002.1, forward strand.
GCGTCGAAGCCGGTGATGTTGACGTTGAGGAAGCGGACCGCCGGGTTCTGGAAGAGGGTGGCGGAGGCGGTGGTGAAGTCGGAGTAACGGGTTCCGACCCCGATCACCAGGTCCGCGTCCCGGGCCAGCGCGTCGGCGGTCGCGGTGCCGGTGTGGCCGATGCCGCCGACGTCGGCGGGGTGGTCGTGGCGCAGGGAGCCCTTGCCCGCCTGGGTGGAGGCGACGGGGATGCGGGTGGCGGCGGCGAACGCGGCGAGGGCCTCCCCGGCCCCGCTGTGGCGCACCCCGCCGCCCGCCACGATCAACGGCCGTCGGGCACCGCGCACGGCCCGTACCGCCCGCTGAAGTTCGTACGGGTCGGGGGCGGGGCGGCGCACGTACCAGACGCGCTCGGCGAAGAACTCCTCCGGCCAGTCGTGCGCCTGGGCCTGTACGTCCTGCGGCAGCGCCAGCGTGACCGCGCCGGTCTCCGCCGGGTCGGCGAGGGTCCGCATGGCCTGGAGGGCAGCCGGGATCAGGGCCTCCGGGCGGGTGATCCGGTCGGAGTAGCGGGAGACGGGGCGCAGGCAGTCGTTGACGGAGACATCGCCCGCGTACGGGACCTCGAGCTGCTGGAGCACGGGGTCGGCGGGCCGGGTCGCGAAGATGTCGCCGGGCAGGAGCAGGACGGGGAGGTGGTTGACGGTGGCGAGGGCGGCTCCGGTGACGAGGTTGGTGGCGCCGGGGCCGATGGACGTGGTGACGGCGTGCGCGGAGAGCCGGTCGGACTGGCGGGCGTAACCGACGGCGGCGTGCACCATGGCCTGTTCGTTGCGGCCCTGGAAGTACGGCATGGACCGGCCGGACTCGACGAGCGCCTGCCCGATCCCGGCGACGTTGCCGTGGCCGAAGATGCCCCAGGTGGCGCTGATCAGCCGCTGCCGGCGGCCGTCGCGCTCGGTGTACTGGCGGGTCAGGAAGGTCACCAGGGCCTGGGCGGTGGTGAGCCGGCGGGTGGCTGACGCGCTCACGAGGCTGCCTCCGGTCCGTACAGCGGAAGTCTCGGGTCCACGGGCTGCGAGGACCAGGTGTCGCGGATCCACGCGTGGTCGGGGTGGTCGGTGATGAGCCACTCCCGCTCCCCCGGGCCCGCCATGACGTTGAGGTAGTACAGCGTGCGGCCGGGCGGTGCGATGGACGGGCCGTGCCAGCCGTCGGGGATCAGGACGGCGTCGCCGCTGCGGACCTCGGCGAGGACGTCCGTACCGCCGGGACGGGACGGCGACACCCGGTGGTAGCCGAGGCCGTCGCGCTCCACCTCGAAGTAGTAGATCTCCTCCAGCACGGACTCGGCGCCGGGCCGGTGCTCGTCGTGCTTGTGCGGCGGGTACGACGACCAGTTGCCGCCGGGCGTGAGGACCTCGACGGCGATCAGCCGGTCGCACTCGAACGTGTCGGCGGCGGCGAAGTTGTTGACCTGCCGGGAGCAGTTCCCGGAGCCGCGCAGCTCCACGGGGACCTCCGGCGCGGGGCCGTAGCGAGCGGGGAGTCGTCGCTCGCACTTCGCTCCTGCCAGGGCGAAGCGGCCTCCTGCGCCGGAGGCGATCTGTGCGTGGGCGTCGCGCGGTAGGTAGGCGAAGTCGGATACCCCGCTGAACACGCTTTCCCGGCCCAGCAGTTCAAAGATCTCACCTGAGGTATGCACCGTACAGCCACCGGTCAACGGCAGGACGATCCACTCGCTCTCCCCGGTGACGAGCGTGTGAATTCCACCCGGATCCAAGGCGAGCACGCGCAGGCGGGACCGGTCCCAGCCGGCGCGTTCCGGAGAGATGTCGAGGGTGTAGGAGCCGCTCGCCGTGCTGCCCGCGCAGAGGTGGTGGCGCGGTTCGTCGTCGTCATCCGTCGTCATGTCTCTTCCCTACCCGTCCCTGCCCGTCGCTCGCCGACGTGCTGCCCGATGTCCGGGCCGGTGCGTGACCCGATGCGCGCCCCGGCGCTCGGGGTGGTGCGCGACCCGACGCACGGGGTGGTGCGTGGCCGCGTCATGGTGCGGCTCCGGTGCGGTGGGCGGTGACGGCCCCCTCGGCCAGGACCGCCTCGACCTCGTGCGGGAACGGCATGGCGGACGAGCAGGAGAGCCGGGAGGCGACGATGGCCCCGGCCGCGTTGGCGTACCGCATGACGCGTGCGGCGTCCCAGCCCGCGAGCAGCCCGTGGCAGAGCGCCCCGCCGAACGCGTCGCCCGCGCCGAGGCCGTTGACCACCTCGACGGGCAGCGGGGGCACGTCGGTGATCGTGCCGTCGCGGTGGACGGCGAGCACGCCCGCGGGGCCCCGCTTCACGACGGCCAGTTCGACACCTGCGGCGATCAGGGCGCGGGCGGCGTCGTACGGTTCGCTCTCCCCGGTCGCGATCGCGCACTCGTCGGGGTTGCCGACGGCGACGGTGGCGAGTGCGAGGGCCTCGCGGTAACGGGCGGCGGCATCCGTCACCCGGCCGGAGGTGCCCGGCACCTGGTCGGAGGCGTCCGACAACCGACCCTGAGGGTCCGGCGCCCGGCCGAATGCGTTCGGCGCGACGGCCGCGTCCGGTGCGGTGACGGCCTCCGCTGTGGCGTCGCCCCAGAACATCGGGCGCCAGTCGAGGTCGAACACGGTGATGCCGGACCGGCCTCGGGCGCGCAGCGCGGCGAGGGTCGAGGTGCGGCTCGGCTCGGCGCACAGGCCGGTGCCCGTCGCCCAGAAGACCCGCGCGGACCGGATCGCGTCGAGATCCAGTTCCTCGGTCCGGATCTCCAGGTCCGGGGCCTTGGGGCGGCGGTAGAAGTAGAGCGGGAAGTTGTCGGGCGGGAAGACCTCGCAGAACGTGATCGGCGTCGGGTACGCGTCGACGGGTGTCGCCCACCGGTCGTCCACCCCGAACTCCCGCAGCTGGTGGCGCAGATAGTCCCCGAAGGCGTCCCGCCCGGTGCGCGTCACCACCGCGGTCCGCCGGCCGAGCCGCGCCGCCGCGACGGCGACGTTGGAGGGCGAGCCGCCGAGGAACTTGCCGAACGTCTCGACCCGGGCCAGCGGCACACCGATCTGCAGGGGGTAGAGATCGACACCGATCCGGCCCATGGTGATCACGTCGTACGGCTCGGGCTTCGGCTCGGGCATGGGCGTGCACATCCCTTCGACCGGCGGCGCTGACGGCTGTTCAAGGTCTAACGGCCCTCCGACCCCCTGTCAACGCTATGTCCGGACATAAGGACGAATGATTGACAGGGGTTCCGGGGCCCGGAAGTCTGGGCCGCATGGTCTCTCCCTCCCGAGCACCTGCTCCGTCGCGCATCCGCATCGGTTCGGCACCCGACTCGTGGGGGGTCTGGTTCCCCGACGATCCGCGGCAAGTGCCCTGGCAGCGCTTCCTCGACGAGGTCTCCGAGGCGGGTTACGAGTGGATCGAGCTGGGCCCGTACGGCTATCTCCCGACCGATCCGGCCCGGCTCGCCGACGAGACCGGCCGCCGGGGGCTCAGGGTGTCGGCCGGGACGGTCTTCACCGGATTGCACCACGGGCCGGGTGTCTGGGACCGGACCTGGGCGCATGTCGCCGGCATCGCGGCACTCACGCGGGCGATGGGCGCCGGGCATCTGGTGGTCATCCCGGCGTTCTGGCGCGACGACCGGACGGGCGAGGTCCTGGAGGACCGGGAGCTGACCGCGGAGCAGTGGCGCGATCTCACCAGCCAGACGGAACGGCTGGCCCGGGAGGTACGGGACCGGTACGGGCTGCGCGTCGTCGTCCACCCGCACGCCGACACCCACATCGACGAGCCGGAGAACGTCGGCCGCTTCCTCGACGCCACCGATCCCGACCTGGTCTCGCTCTGCCTCGACACCGGTCATTACGCGTACTGCGGCGGCGACAGCGTCGAACTGATCGAGACCTACGGCGAGCGGATCGGCTATCTGCACCTCAAGCAGGTCGATCCGGAGGTCCTGGCCCGGGTGGTGGCGGACGAGGTGCCGTTCGGGCCCGCCGTGGCGCGGGGCGTGATGTGCGAACCGCCGGGCGGGGTGCCCGCGCTGGAACCCGTGCTCGCCGCGGCCCGCGCCCTGGACGTCGACCTCTTCGCCATCGTCGAGCAGGACATGTACCCGTGCCCGCCCGACAAGCCGTTCCCCATCGCCCGCCGCACCCGGGACTACCTCCGTTCCTGCGGTGGCCCGCGCCGCCCCGGCGTACCGACCGACCCGCAGGGGGGTGACGGACCGGTCGACCGGCGGGGGAACGTCGCACCGGCCGACCCGCCCGGGAACGGCGCGCCGACCGGACCGCACCGGGCCGGCTGACACGCCGAACGGTTCCGGGAAGTGACATCGTGGCGGTACGCGGTGTTGTCCTCGACAAGAGGGCGGTGCGCGGCCCCGGTCGCGCACCCCGCCGCACCGCACGAGGAGCACGACCGACCATGACCCGGAAGACGCCGCTGTCCCGCAGGACCCACTGGACACACAGGCCGGACAGGACGCGCGGGACGGACAGGACGCGCGGGACGGACAGGACGCGCAGGGCGGCGGGGGCCGTCGCCCTGGCCGTGGCCACGCTGACCGCCTCCCTGGCCGCTTCCCTCAGCATCGCCCCGGCCGCATCGGCCGACCCGCAGAACCCGGTGCCGCCGCCCGGTTCCAGCCCGGTCTGCGCCTTCTACGACGGCGACGCGCCGACCGTGTACGGAGAACGGGGCGACCGGGTCTCCCACCAGGTCCAGTGCATGCTCGCCAACCGTCACTACCTGCCGTGGTCCGGTCTCGGCGGACGGTTCGGGCCGCAGACCTTCCTGGCCGTGCGGCGCTTCCAGGCGGACCATCCCCCGCTCGCGCCGAACGGCCTGGTCACCGAGGCCACCTGGTCGGCGCTCTGGCACGCGGGACCGAGCCGTACGAGCCGGCTCCCCCACCCTCCGATGTGAGGCGACTCATCCACCGGTGACACTCGCCCATTGACGGGGATACTCGCATTCATACCCCCTAGGGGTATAAGGTGACGAGTGTCGGAGCCCACCGGAACCGCCGGGTTCCCGACGCCATGCCGTTTCGCGCTCGCCGCGACCGGAAGGCCGCGGCCGGAACGCCGCGGCCGAAGAGTGGCAGTCGAAGAGTCGAAGAGGAGAACACCCATGACCGTCGAGACCCAGCTTCCCCAGGCCACCGGCTCCTGCTGCTCGCCGAGCGGCTCCTGCCACGACAGCGCCGGCGGCGACTCCGCGGCGGGCGCGGTGACCACCGTCTACCAGGTGTCCGGCATGACCTGCGGGCACTGCGAGGGGGCGGTCTCCGGGGAGATCTCCGGCATCAAGGGCGTCACCTCGGTGAAGGCGGTGGCCTCCACCGGCCAGGTGACCGTCGTCTCCGACGCCCCGCTGTCCGAGGAGGACGTGCGCGCCGCGGTCGACGAGGCGGGCTACGAGCTCGTCGGCGCCACGGCCTGACCCACGGGCCCGGGACGAAGCCGCTCCCCGGGCCGACCCGCATCACCCCGCGTTGTCGCCGGGCCGGACCTGCCAGCAGATACTGGTGGGGTACGGCCCGGTCGGCGTTTCAGGAGTTTCGGACATGCACAGCGCGACGGAAGCCGGGGCACCGGCGACCGACAACTTCCGGGCCGAACTCACCATCGGCGGGATGACCTGCGCCTCCTGCGCGGCCCGGGTCGAGAAGAAGCTCAACCGCATGGACGGCGTCACCGCCACGGTCAACTACGCGACCGAGAAGGCCCGGGTGTCGTTCGGTCCGGGCACCGGGATCGCCGATCTGATCGCCACGGTCGAGAAGACCGGTTACACGGCACAGCCCGTATCCGGCGCCACGCCGGCCCCCTGCCCCTCCTCCCCCGCCCCGGCACGGGCCCCCGCACGACCTCCCACGCCCCGGACCGGCACCGAAGCCGACCGGCCCACCGACGTCACCGGGCGGGTCGATGTCCCAGGACGGGCCGCTGTCCCCCCGGACCGGCCCGCCGACACCACCGACCGGTCGGCCGACGTCACCGAGCAGCCCGCCGACGCCGCCGAACGGGAGGCCGACGCCGCACTCGCCGCACTGCGGCAGCGCCTGACCGTGTCGGCGGTCCTCGCCGCCCCCGTCGTCCTGCTCTCGATGATCCCGGCCTTCCAGTTCGACAACTGGCAGTGGCTCTCCCTCGCTCTCGCCGCCCCCGTCGTCGTCTGGGGCGGGCTGCCCTTCCACCGCGCCACCTGGACCAATCTGCGGCACGGCGTGGCCACCATGGACACCCTGGTCTCGGTCGGCACCCTCGCCGCCTTCGGCTGGTCCTTGTGGGCCCTGTTCCTCGGTGACGCGGGCGTGACCGGGATGCGGCACGGTTTCGACCTCATCGCCTCGCGCCACGGGGCCTCCTCCACCATCTATCTGGAGGTCGCGGCGGGCGTCATCACCTTCATCCTGCTCGGCCGCTACCTGGAGGCCCGCTCCAAGCGGAAGGCCGGTTCCGCCCTGCGCGCGCTGATGCACCTGGGCGCGAAGGACGTCTCCGTCCTTCGCGACGGCGGGGAGGTGCGCGTTCCGGTGAGCCGTCTCGCCGTCGGCGACCGCTTCGTCGTACGGCCCGGCGAGAAGATCGCCACCGACGGCACGGTCGTCGAGGGCGCGTCGGCCGTGGACGCCTCCATGCTCACCGGGGAGTCCGCCCCGGTCGACGTGGGCGTCGGGGACTCCGTCACCGGGGCCACCGTGAACGCCTCCGGCCGGCTGGTCGTCGAGGCGACCCGGATCGGCGCCGACACGCAGCTGGCCCGGATGGCCAGGCTCGTCGAGGACGCGCAGAACGGCAAGGCGGCGGCACAGCGCCTCGCGGACCGGATCTCGGCCGTCTTCGTCCCGGCCGTCATCGCGCTCGCCCTGGCCACACTGGTCGCGTGGCTGCTCGTCACGGACGACGTGACGGCGGCGTTCACGGCCGCCGTGGCCGTACTGATCATCGCCTGCCCGTGCGCCCTGGGCCTGGCCACCCCGACCGCCCTCATGGTCGGCACCGGCCGCGGCGCCCAGCTCGGCATCCTGATCAAGGGCCCCGAAGTCCTGGAGACCACCCGCCGAGTCGACACCATCGTCCTGGACAAGACCGGCACCGTCACCACCGGCCGCATGACCCTCCTCGACATCCACACCACCACGGACACCACCGAGACCGAAGTCCTGCGCCTCGCCGGCGCCCTGGAACACTCCTCCGAACACCCCATCGCCCAGGCCGTCGCCACCGGCGCCACCGAACGCACCGGCACCCCCCTCCCCACCCCCGAGGACTTCACCAACGTCCCCGGACTCGGCGTCCAGGGCATCGTCGACGGCCACGCCGTCCTCGTCGGCCGCGAACAACTGCTCGCGGAGGCGGGCATCAGGATCCGCGCCGATCTGGCGGGCGCCGTGGCGCACGCGGCGGGCCGGGGCCGTACCGCGATCGTGGTCGCCTGGGACGGCGAGGCACGTGCGGTCCTGGAGGTCGCCGACGCCGTCAAGAGGTCCAGCGCGGAGGCCGTCGCCGAACTGCGCGCGCTCGGTCTGCGTCCCGTTCTGCTGACCGGCGACAACCGGGCGGTGGCCGAGGCCGTCGCGGCCGAGGTCGGGATCGACACGGTGTACGCGGAGGTCATGCCCGAGGACAAGGTCGACGTCGTCAAGGAACTCCAGTCCCGGGGGCGCTCCGTCGCCATGGTCGGCGACGGCGTGAACGACGCGGCCGCCCTGGCCACGGCCGATCTCGGGCTGGCCATGGGGACCGGCACGGACGCCGCGATCGAGGCGAGCGATCTCACGCTCGTTCGTGGAGATCTCAAGGTGGCGGCCGATGCCATCAGGCTCTCCCGACGCACCCTGACCACCATCAGGGGCAACCTTCTCTGGGCATTCGGTTATAACGTCGCCGCCCTGCCCCTTGCGGCATTTGGGCTGCTCAACCCTATGATTGCCGGAGCGGCGATGGCGCTCTCATCGGTCTTCGTCGTGACGAACAGCCTGCGGTTGCGTGCCTTCACGTAACTTCCACAAAGAGACTTAGATCACATCGATTTGAGGGTAACCATCCGATGGGTTCGCGAGTCTAAGAGTGCGATGCCAAGGATGTCTTGGGGGACGTCCGGCGAAGCGTCTTGGGGGACGCTTCGGGCAAGCGTTGGCCGGGGCACGTGCACCGGGGAGCTTTGAGCGGCCCTCCCGTGCGTACGTACCCCGGCAGATCGCACCGGAAGTACAAGTGAAGAACGTAGTCCGCAGTGGGCGAGGGTATGCCCTGGAGCCTCGGCTCCCGCAGACACCCGGCCGGATCCCGTGGGGGGAATCCGCTCCGGGATATGGGAAGCGCCTCGTTGTCGGCCCGTGGGGGGATCGACGGCGGGGCGCTTCTCCCTGCCCGCCGCCCACCCCGCAACGCACAACTGCCCCGCAACGCGAATCGCCCCGTGCTCCGCGCTCTGTGCGACAGCGCGGTACACGGGGCGAAGACCCACCGGCCGACCGGCGACCGGAATGGTGCGAGGTGCCACGAGCCTCAATGGATCGGGACCGGTCCGCCCGGGCTCGATCGGCTCGGGCTCGGTCCGCTCGGACTCAGCGGCTCTCGACCGGGACGAAGTCGCGCAGGACCTCGCCGGTGTAGATCTGGCGCGGGCGGCCGATGCGGGAACCCGGCTCCTTGATCATCTCGTGCCACTGGGCGATCCAGCCCGGGAGGCGGCCGAGCGCGAACAGCACGGTGAACATCTCGGTCGGGAAGCCCATGGCCCGGTAGATGAGACCGGTGTAGAAGTCCACGTTGGGGTAGAGGTTGCGCGCGACGAAGTACTCGTCGGAGAGCGCGTGCTCCTCCAGCTTCAGCGCGATGTCGAGCAGCTCGTCGGACTTGCCGAGCGCGGACAGCACGTCGTGGGCGGCGGCCTTGATGATCTTGGCACGCGGGTCGAAGGACTTGTAGACGCGGTGGCCGAAGCCCATCAGCCGGACGCCGTCCTCCTTGTTCTTCACCTTGGTGATGAAGGAGTCGACATCGCCGCCGTTGGCCTGGATGCCCTCCAGCATCTCCAGCACCGACTGGTTGGCGCCGCCGTGCAGCGGACCCCACAGCGCCGAGATGCCGGCGGAGATCGAGGCGAACATGTTCGCCTGCGAGGAGCCGACCAGACGCACGGTGGAGGTCGAACAGTTCTGCTCGTGGTCCGCGTGCAGGATGAGCAGCTTGTCGAGCGCGGAGACGACGACCGGGTCGAGCTCGTACTCCTGGGCGGGGACCGAGAAGGTCATGCGCAGGAAGTTCTCGACGTACCCGAGGTCATTGCGCGGGTAGACGAAGGGGTGGCCGATCGACTTCTTGTACGCGTACGCGGCGATCGTCGGCAGCTTGGCCAGCAGCCGGATCGTCGAGAGGTGGCGCTGCTCCTCGTCGAACGGGTTGTGGCTGTCCTGGTAGAACGTGGACAGCGCGCTGACCACCGAGGACAGCATGGCCATCGGGTGGGCGTCGCGCGGGAATCCGTCGAAGAACCGCTTGACGTCCTCGTGCAGCAGCGTGTGCTGGGTGATCTCGTTCTTGAAGGCCGACAGCTCGTCGACCTTGGGAAGCTCACCGTTGATGAGGGTGTACGCGACCTCGAGGAACGTCGAGCGCTCGGCGAGCTGCTCGATGGGGTAGCCGCGGTAGCGCAGAATGCCCTGCTCGCCATCGAGGTAGGTGATGGCGGATTTATAGGCCGCGGTGTTGCCGTATCCACTGTCCAGCGTCACCAGACCGGTGTTGGCGCGGAGCTTCCCGATGTCGAAGCCCTTGTCCCCGACGGTGCTCTCGATCACCGGGTAGGTGTACTCGCCGTCGCCGTACCGCAGTACTACAGCGTTGTTGGTGTGCTCGCTCACGTCATCCCTCACCGACGTAGTGCCTCTTCTTCGAGGTTCCCTGACTATCTCCACCCTCCCCCATTCGGCCCAGGAGAGTGCACTCGAGGTCGTCCATTGGACCTACTCGCGGCACTGAGTGCCGCGAGCCTACTCATCCTGCCCCGTCCGTTCCGGTTCCGGAAGGGCTGCGTGATGTTTCCCACCGATTTGATCGATCATTTTTTCCGGGGACCCTCCGCCGGAGGCTCCCGCCAGCCGGAAATCCAGCGCCGTACAGCGTCTGCCCGCGGAAACCGTGCGGACCGCCTGGCCGATCGCCTGCCGCGAGCCGACCAGGACGACGAGCTTCTTGGCCCTGGTCACGGCGGTGTAGAGCAGGTTCCTCTGGAGCATCATCCAGGCGCTCCTGGTGACGGGAATGACGACGGCGGGGTACTCGCTGCCCTGGGAGCGATGGATCGTCATGGCGTAGGCGTGGGCCAGCTCGTCGAGCTCGTCGAAGTCGTAGTCGATCTTCTCGTCCTCGTCGGTGAGGACCGTCAGCTTCTGTTCGTCCTGGTCGAGGGCGGTGACGACGCCGACCGTGCCGTTGAAGACACCGTTCTCGCCCTTGTCGTAGTTGTTGCGGATCTGGGTGACCTTGTCGCCGACCCGGAAGACCCGGCCGCCGAAGCGCTTCTCGGGCAGGTCGGGCCGGCCCGGCGTGATGGCCTGCTGGAGCAGCCCGTTGAGCACGCCCGCACCGGCCGGACCCCGGTGCATCGGGGCGAGGACCTGCACGTCGCGCCGCGCGTCCAGGCCGAACCTGGCCGGGATGCGCCGGGCCGCCACGTCCACCGCGAGCCTGCCCGCGTCCTCGGTCTCGTCCTCCACGAAGAGGAAGAAGTCCTTGAGACCCTGAGTGAGGGGCGGCACCCCGGAGTTGATCCGGTGTGCGTTGGTGACCACCCCGGACTGCTGGGCCTGGCGGAAGATCGTGGTCAGCCGAACTGCCGGAACGGGGCCGCCGTCGGCGAGCAGGTCGCGCAGCACCTCCCCCGCACCGACCGACGGGAGCTGGTCGACGTCCCCGACGAGCAGCAGATGGGCACCGGGTGCCACCGCCTTCAGCAACTTGTTGGCGAGCAGCAGATCGAGCATCGACGCCTCGTCGACGACGACGAGATCGGCGTCCAGCGGCCGGTCCCGGTCGTACGCGGCGTCGCCGCCGGGCTTGAGCTCCAGGAGCCGATGCACGGTCGACGCCTCGGCCCCGGTCAGCTCGGAGAGCCGTTTGGCCGCCCGCCCGGTGGGCGCGGCCAGTACCACTTTGGCCCGCTTGACCCGGGCCAGCTCCACGATGGAGCGGACGGTGAACGACTTCCCGCAGCCGGGGCCTCCGGTCAGCACGGCGACCTTGCGGCTGAGCGCGAGCCGTACCGCTGCCTCCTGCTCCGGGGCGAGCGACGCCCCCGTGCGCGTCGCGAGCCAGGCCAGGGCCTTGCCCCAGTCGACGTCCTGGAAGGCCGGCAACCGCTCCTCGGGCGTCCGCAGCAGCCGCCGGACCTGCGCGGCGAGCGAGACCTCGGCCCGGTGGAACGGCACGAGGTAGACGGCGGTGACCATCTCGCCGCCCTCGGGCGACGGCACCTTCTCCCGTACGACGCCCTCCGGTTCCTCGGCCAGTTCGGCGAGGCAGTCGATGACCAGTCCCGTGTCGACCTGGAGCAGCTTCACCCCGTCCGCGATCAGCCGTTCCTCGGGGAGGAAGCAGTGCCCCTGGTCGGTGGACTGCGACAACGCGTACTGCAATCCCGCCTTGACCCGCTCCGGGCTGTCGTGCGGGATGCCGACGGCCTGGGCGATCTTGTCGGCGGTGAGGAAGCCGATGCCCCAGACGTCGGCGGCCAGCCGGTAGGGCTGGTTCTTCACGACGGAGATCGAGGCGTCCTCGTACTTCTTGTAGATGCGCACGGCGATGGAGGTGGAGACGCCGACGCCCTGGAGGAAGACCATGACCTCCTTGATCGCCTTCTGCTCCTCCCAGGCCGACGCGATCATCTTCGTCCGCTTCGGTCCGAGTCCGGGCACCTCGACCAGGCGCTTCGGCTCGTTCTCGATGATGTCGAGGGTGTCGACGCCGAAATGCGTGGTGATCCGGTCCGCCATGACCGGGCCGATGCCCTTGATCAGGCCGGAGCCGAGATAGCGGCGTATGCCCTGGATGGTGGCGGGCAGCACGGTCGTGTAGTTCTCCACGACGAACTGCTTGCCGTACTGGGAGTGCGACCCCCAGCGCCCCTCCATCCGCAGGGACTCCCCCACCTGGGCACCGAGCAGCGAACCGACCACGGTCAGCAACTCCCCCGCGCCCCGGCCGGTGTCGACGCGGGCGACGGTGTACCCGTTCTCCTCGTTGGCGTACGTGATGCGCTCCAGCACGCCTTCGAGGACCGCCATGTTGGACATGCTCCGACCGTATCTGGCGGCACCGACATCGCGGGGCGGGGGCTTCGTCGGGCGTAGGGGGCGCGGCTCGGAATGCCGCTCCCCGGGTGCTGCGGGGCCCCATCCAGGGGACCGGGCCCGGACCGTTGCGCCCAGAAGGCGCGATCGGAATGATCAATGGGCGCGACGAGGAGGGCACCTCCGAAGAAAAGAGGGGAGCGCCTCCGAGGAGCGAGAAGATCAAAGGAAGATCAAAGAGGGGGATGCTTTGAGATACGCCGATGGTCCGAGCATGCAGTGTGCCGTCCATGTCGAGGCGGCCGTGCCGCGGGTGTGGGAAATGGTGACGGACATCCACCTGCCGACCCGGTTCAGCCCGGAGTTGAAGCGCGTCGTCTGGCTCGACGGGGCGGACGGTCCCGTGGTGGGTGCGCGCTTCGAGGGCTTCAACCACAACGAGAGGCTCGGCGAGTGGCAGACCGTCTCCCAGGTGACCGAGGTGGCCGAACAGCGCGCCTTCACCTGGGCCGTCCTGGACGCCAACGGGCGGTACGGCGAGGCGACGCTGGACCCGGAGCGATGCCTGGCGTCCTGGCGCTACGAGATCGAGGCCGAGGGCACGGGCACCCTGTTGCGGCAGACGGTCCGCCTCGGGCCGGGTCGCAGCGGGCTCACCGTGGCCATCGAGAAGATGCCGGACCGGGAGGAGGAGATCATCGCCTTCCGGCTGAAGGATCTGCGTGCCGGAATGGAGACCACCCTCGACGGCATCAAGACGCTCGCCGAGAAGGACGGTCGAAGCGGCGACTGAACCGGAAAGGCCAACGCCGGGCCGGAACGACCGAGCCGAGGCGGGCCCGGTGGCCGACCGGCGCCGAGGCCGGAAGGACCGACGCCGAAGCCGCACTGAATCGGTGCGGCTTCGGCGGGCTTCGACGGAGCCTCGTTGGGTCTCAGTGGGGCTGGACACTTCCGTGCGCCACGGAACCGACCACCGGACGCACTCGAACACGCGCCAACTCCCTTGCCAGACCGTACGCTTGAGACGTCCGCGCGTTTCACTCCGAAACGATCGGTCACAGGGGGAGGTCGTACATGCAGGCTTCGGAACTGGCCGCGCGTGCGGTGCGGGTGCTGAGCGGGAACGCGCCGCTCCCGGACCGGCAACGGGCAGCGGTAAGGGAACTGGTGTGGGGACGTCTCGGGCAGGACTCCCTGGGGGCCTCGGCGCTGGCCCGCTTCCAGGAACGGCCCGACGGGGGAACGGCGAGCATCGTCGGTTCCGTCCTCGCCGACGAACTCCGCGCCGACCCGGACTTCGCCGCCCTGCTGCACAGAGCCCTGAACCCGCCCGCCCCCGTCCCGCCGCCCCCTGCCCCGCCGAAGCCGTCCGTCGCTCCCCCGCGTGGCTCGGCCGACGGCTCTCCGGGGGCAACCGTCGGCCGTTCGCGTGCCGGCGCGGGTTCCCCACCGCGGTTCCCGCCCTCCGCGCCGGCCGCCGCATCACCGCGACCGGCCGCCGCCCCGTTCCCCACCGTCCCCGACGCGGCCGACGTCAGGAAGGTGTGGCTGCTGGGGTTCCCGCAATTGCTGCTGGCCTACGTCGTCATCGTCCTTTTCACACGGTTGAACGGGCCGGGATTGCTGACGGTCCTTCTCCTGCTCGCCTCGACCGGCCTGGCGGCCTACGGAGCCTGGTGCGGTATCCGTCTCCTCCTGCGCCGCACGAGCAGCGTGCCGCTCATCGCCGGAACCGTGGTCGACGTGCTCGTTCTGATCAGGCTGGTCATCTGGCTGACCTCTTGGGCAGCGGCGTTGTGACCTCTGACCACGTCACCGGCGGCCCTGCCCGGTCAACTGCGTGAGCCGGGCTCCTCGACTCTCCGCGACCCGTTTGATGTCCCGCAGGGACTCCGCCAACCGCGAGGCCAGGAAGTGCAGTTCGCCGCCCGTCACCCGCCGGTCCGCCAACAGCACATCCGCATGGCCGAGCAGGTCGTCCGCCATGCCGAGCTGAATGCTCTCGACACCGTCGGCCATCCGTGACACATACCCAGTGCCGTCCCCGATGGCGTAACACGGCCCGCCGTCCGCCCTGGTCCAGGGCAACAGCCCCACGGCGCCGCCGCCGTCCGCCCCTCCCGCCTGCCCCGTCACGCAGCAGCCTCCGCCGCTCGGTGAGCGGTGACGGGACCGGCCACGTACACACAGCAATACGGCCGGGCAACAGCCGGGAGCGGACGCACCAAGCTCACCAATGACTTGGTGAGCCGACGGACGAAAACCTTCATGACGACGTGCTCTCCTTACGTAATCACCCACGAACGGATGCGTTCTGTGTCGAACTCATCACAGAGTGGGGTCGCGCGCCGAGCGCGCCGTTCCTCGGCCCTCCTGCCCCGTTCCTCGTCGTCTGAGGGCGGCCGGGGGGACAGCCCTACCCGCAGCTGGGCGGTTGGCCGGATCGTCCCGGGTGATCGCGTCGGAGAAGCTGGGGCCCGGTACACACCACCGGTCTCCCAACGATCTCCATAAGGGGCTTACTCGTGCATGAGCACACAGGGCAGAAGTCGCGTTCGTCCGGGCGACGGCGGAATGCCCTCAGAGCCGCAACGGCCGTGGCCGTGGTGGTCGGCGGCATCATGGCGATGAGTGCCCCGGCGCCGTCCACGGCATCGGCCGCGCCCAGGCCGGACACGGTTCAGCAGGGCTTGAACGCACTGGTGGGCTCCGATGGCGTGCCCGGTGCGCTGGCGAGCGTCAAGGACCGTGACGGTCGCACCCGCACGTACACCGCGGGTGTCGGTGACCTGGCCACCGGCACCAAGGTGCCCGGCAACGGACAGGTGCGGATCGGCAGCAACACCAAGACGTTCACCGCGGTGGTCGTGCTGCAACTCGTGGCCGAAGGCAAGATCGGCCTCGACGCCCCGGTCGACACCTACCTCCCCGGCCTCCTGCGCGGCGACGGGATCGACGGACGCCGCATCACCGTACGCCAGCTCCTCCAGCACACGAGCGGGCTTCCCAACTACACCAAGTACCTCAGCGACGACATCCGCTACTACGAGCCCCGCGAGCTCCTCGGCCTTGCTCTGGAGCACAAGGCCGACTTCGCCCCCGGCGCGCGGTGGGAGTACAACAACACCAACTATCTGGTGGCTGGTCTCATCGTTCAGGAGGTCACCGGGCGCCCCCTCGCCGAGGAGATGGACCGGCGCATCATCAAGCCCCTCGGGCTGCGTCACACCTACTTCCCCGCCCCGGGCGAGGTGACCATCCGGGAGCGCCACCCCAAGGGCTATTACCAGGACTCTCCAGGCGCGCCCCTGGTCGACGCGACGCAATGGGACCCCTCCTGGGCTTGGGCGGCCGGCCAGCTGGTCTCCACCAACGCCGACCTGAACCGATTCTTCTCCGGGCTCCTGTCCGGCCGTCTCCTGCCGAAGGCCCAGCTCGACCAGATGCGCACCACCGTCCCCGCCGGCTACCCCTTTGCCACCGGTGCCCGCTACGGGCTCGGACTCGTGAGCACCCCGCTCTCGTGCGACAGCCTCTACTGGGGCCACGGCGGCAGCATCACCGGATACGAGACCCGGGGCGGCGTCACCGAGGACGGGCGCGCCGTCAATGTCGCAGTCACGATGCAGCCGGGCCAGGCCGCCAAGGAACGCATGGACAGCATCGTGGACACAGCCTTGTGCCGCTGACCCCGGTCACCGACCTGATCGAACAGCGCACCTGGCGTCGCACCCGGTGCGCTGTTCGGCTCCCGGCGGTCCGGTGGCCGGGGTGTCCGCCCACGGCTGCCGCTCCGCGAAACTTCCCCGGGGGAGCGGAAACGGCCCCCGGGGAAAGCGGTCGACACAACGAAACGGGGCCCGGTCGAAGTGACCGGACCCCCCTCGCTTTCCCCCTCCGTCAGTGCTTCCCGATCCCCCCGGATCCCCTCCCCGGAAGCACCCGACGCCAGATACGACTCGGCGGCCCCCGAAACGGTTGCACGCCTTGACGATCTCTTTACCTTAGAGGCAAATGGAGCGTCAGAAATGCTTCTCAGCAGGCGTGTTCGGCGTAACGGGCGGCGACCTCCGCGAGGACTTCGGCGCCGTCGCGGGCCCAGAGGGCCTCGTTGAAGATCTCCACCTCGATCGGGCCGTCGAAGCCGGTGGCCTCGACGAGCGAGCGGAGTGCGCGGAAGTCCACGGACCCGTCGCCGAGTTGACCGCGACCGAGCAGGACACCGGCCGGGAGCGGGGTGATCCAGTCGGCCAGCTGGAAGGAGTGGATGCGGCCGGTCGCGCCCGCGTGGCGGATCTGCTCGGGCGCCTGGTCGTCCCACCAGATGTGGTAGGTGTCGACGACCACGCCGACCTGGTCGGCGGGGAAGCGCTCCGCGATGTCCAGCGCCTGGGAGAGCGTGGAGACGACGCAGCGGTCCGAGGCGAACATCGGGTGCAGGGGCTCGATCGCCAGGCGCACCCCGCGTTCCGCCGCGTACGGGGCCAGCTCGCCCAGGGCGTCCGCGACGCGTTCGCGTGCGCGGTACAGGTTCTTGTCATCGGCGGGCAGGCCGCCCGAGACCAGGACCAGGGTGTCGGTGGACAGGGCCGCCGCCTCGTCGATCGCCGCACGGTTGTCGTCCAGGGCACGGGCCCGCTCCGCCGGGTCGACGGCGGTGAGGAAGCCGCCGCGGCACAGGCTGGTGACGGTCAGTCCGTTGTCGGCGAGGAGAGCGGCCGTGCGCTCCACGCCGTACTCCTGGACGGGCCCGCGCCACAGGCCCACCTTGTCGATGCCCGCCTTGGCGCAGCCCTCGGCCAGTTCGGGCAGCGACCACTGCTTGATGGTCTCCTGGTTGATGGAGAGACGGCCGTCGCTCATCGGGTGCCTCCGTTACCAATGTTGCCGCCCTTGCCGCGGTCGCCTCCGTTGACCGCGAGCAGGGCGCGCATCCGGGACTCGGCCCGCTCCGGGTCGGGGAACAGGCCCAGTCGGTCGGCGAGTTCGTACGCCTTCGCCAAATGCGGCAGCGAGCGCGCGGACTGGAGGCCGCCGACCATGGTGAAGTGGTCCTGGTGGCCGGCCAGCCAGGCGAGGAACACCACACCCGTCTTGTAGAAGCGGGTGGGGGCCTGGAAGAGGTGGCGGGACAACTCGACGGTGGGGTCCAGGAGTTCGCGGAAGCCCTGGACGTCTCCGGTGTCGAGCACCCGTACCGCGTGCGCGGCCAGCGGGCCCAGCGGGTCGAAGATGCCGAGCAGGGCGTGGCTGAAGCCCTGGTCGTCGCCCGCGATCAGCTCGGGGTAGTTGAAGTCGTCGCCGGTGTAGCAGCGGACCCCGCCGGGGAGGCGACGGCGCACGTCGATCTCGCGGTCGGCGTCCAGCAGCGAGATCTTGATGCCGTCGACCTTGTCCGGGTGCTCGGCGATGACCTTCAGGAACGTGTCGGTGGCGGCGTCGAGGTCCGTGGAGCCCCAGTAGCCGTCCAACGCGGGGTCGAACATCGGGCCCAGCCAGTGCAGGACGACCGGTTCGGACGCCTGGCGCAGCAGGTGCGCGTACGTCTCCAGGTAGTCCTCGGGCCCGTTCGCCGCGGCGGCGAGGGCGCGGGAGGCCATCAGGATGGCCTGGGCGCCGCTCTCCTCGACGACGGCGAGCTGCTCCTCGTACGCGGCGCGCACCTCGGAGAGGGTCGCCGGGCCGGCGGGGAGCTGGTCGGTGCCGACGCCGCAGGCGATCCGGCCGCCGACCGCCTTGGCCTCGGCGCCGGAGCGGCGGATCAGCTCGGCCGCGCCCGCCCAGTCCAGGCCCATGCCGCGCTGGGCGGTGTCCATGACCTCGGCGACGCCCAGGCCGTGCGACCAGAGGTGGCGGCGGAAGGCGAGGGTGGCGTCCCAGTCGATGGCGGCGGGGTCGTCGGGGCTGATGTCCGCGTACGGGTCGGCGACCACATGGGCGGCCGAGAACACCGTGCGGGAGGCCAGCGGTGCGCCACCGGGGGCGAGGTCGAGCGGGGTGGTGCGGGGCTCGTAGGGGCCCTGCGGGAGGTGGATGGTCACTCAGATCAGCTCCGATGCGGCGCGAGGGCCGTTCGTGGCGTCGTGTGTGGTGCCGTGCGCGAGGGCGACGGTCACGGCGGTCACAGGGTCAGCTCCGGTACGTCGAGGCGGCGGCCCTCGGCGGCGGACCTCAGGCCCAGCTCGGCGAGCTGGACGCCGCGGGCCCCGGCCATCAGGTCCCAGGTGTACGGCTCGTCGAGCACGATGTGGCGCAGGAACAGCTCCCACTGGGCCTTGAAGCCGTTGTCGAAGACGGCGTTGTCGGGGACCTCCTGCCACTGGTCGCGGAACGACTCGGTGACCGGGAGGTCCGGGTTCCAGACCGGCTTGGGCGTGGCCGAGCGGTGCTGGACGCGGCAGTTGCGCAGCCCCGCGACGGCGGAGCCGTGCGTGCCGTCGACCTGGAACTCGACGAGCTCGTCGCGGTTGACGCGGACCGCCCAGGAGGAGTTGATCTGCGCGACGGCACCGCTCGCCAGCTGGAAGATGCCGTACGCGGCGTCGTCGGCGGTGGCGGTGTACGGCTTGCCCTGCTCGTCCCAGCGCTTCGGGATGTGCGTCTGGACGTGCGCCTGGACGGTGCTGACCGGGCCGAACAGCTCGTGGAGCACGTACTCCCAGTGCGGGAACATGTCGACGACGATGCCGCCGCCGTCCTCGGCGCGGTAGTTCCACGACGGACGCTGGGCCTCCTGCCAGTCGCCCTCGAAGACCCAGTAGCCGAACTCGCCGCGCACGGACAGGATCTCGCCGAAGAAGCCGCCGTCGATCAGACGCTTCAGCTTCAGCAGACCCGGCAGGAAGATCTTGTCCTGGACGACGCCGTGCTTGATGCCGGCGTCACGGGCCTGGCGGGCCAGCTCCAAGGCGCCCTCGACGTCCGTGGCGGTGGGCTTCTCGGTGTAGACGTGCTTGCCCGCCGCGATCGCCTTCTGGAGCGCGTCGACGCGGGCCGAGGTGACCTGGGCGTCGAAGTAGATGTCGACGGTGTCGTCCGCGAGGACCGCGTCGAGGTCGGTCGACCACTCGGTCAGACCGTGCCGCTGGGCGAGCTCCTCCAGCGCGTGGGCGCGACGGCCGACCAGGACCGGCTCGGGCCACAGCACCTCGCCGCCGCCGAGGTCGACGCCGCCCTGCTCGCGGATCGCGAGGATCGAGCGGACCAGGTGCTGCCGGTACCCCATGCGTCCCGTCACACCGTTCATGGCGATGCGCACTGTCCTGCGTGTCACGAAATTTCCTCCATACAGCCCGGGCGAGCACCGGCGTCGTCGCCGAGGCCGGGAGCGACGTCGGCGGCGGCACAGCCGCGTAGCAAGCGCTTTCTATCGAGCATGACGCTAGCCTGCCGACAGCGGCCCGGACAAGAGGGGGCACGCTGACGGCTTCTTCCACCCCTCACCTCTTGCCTCTCACCGTGTCGCTCCTCGGAGGAAAGTGATGACAGTCACCCTGGCGGACGTGGCGGCCCGCGCCCGGGTGTCCGCGGCCACCGTCTCCCGCGTGCTGAACGGCAACTACCCGGTGGCCGAGGCCACCCGGGAGCGGGTCCTGCGCGCGGTGGACGAACTGGACTACGTGCTCAACGGGCCCGCGAGTTCGCTGGCGGCGGCCACGTCGGACCTGGTCGGGATCCTGGTCAACGACATCGCCGACCCGTTCTTCGGGATCATGGCCGGCGCGGCGCAGTCGGAGATCGGCGAGTCGGGGGCGGGAGGCGACGCCGGGTGGGCGGGGGCCGGGGGCGGCTCCGGGCGGGCGGGCTCCTCCGGGCGGGCGGGCTCCTCCGGGCGGGCCGGGGGCGAGAAACTCGCCGTCGTCTGCAACACCGGCGGCTCCCCCGAGCGCGAGCTGACCTACCTCACGCTGCTCCAGCGTCAGCGCGCCGCGGCCGTGATCCTGACCGGGGGCGCCGTGGAGGACCCGGCCCATCAGGCGGCGATCTCCGCCAAGCTCACGAAGCTCGCGGACGCGGGGACGCGGGTGGTGCTGTGCGGGCGGCCCCCGCTGGCGGGCGGCGAGGCGGTCGTGGCCGCGCTGGCCTTCGACAACCGGGGCGGTGCACGCCGCCTCACCGAGCACCTGCTCGCGCTCGGCCACACGCGGATCGGCTACGTCGCGGGCCCGGCGGAGCGCACGACCACCCGTCACCGGCTGGAGGGCCACCGGGACGCGATGCGGGCGGCCGGACTCGGTGGCGGGGTCGGTGGAAAAGTCGGCGACGGGCCTGGTGGCGGACTCGACGGCGGTGAACGTGCCGGTGACGGACTCGGCGGTGCGCGGGGGACCTCCGACGAGGAACGGCTGACCGTCCACGGCCTCTACGACCGCCGTTCCGGGTACGTCGCCACCCTCGAACTCCTGCGCCGCGAACCGGAGGTGACGGCGATCGTCGCCGCCAACGACACGGTGGCACTGGGTGCCTGCGCGGCGATCCGGGAGCGCGGGCTGCGCATCCCCGAGGACGTGTCGGTGGCGGGCTTCGACGACCTGCCGTTCTCGGTGGACGCGGTTCCGGCGCTCACGACCGTGCGGCTGCCGCTGTTCGAGGCGGGCGCGCGGGCGGGGCGGCTGGCCATGGGCAAGGAGACACCCCCGCCGGGCGGCATCGCGACGATCGCGGCGGAACTGATGGTCCGGGGGTCGACCGCCCCGCCACGCGTCGACGCGGCGGTGCCGGAACGGTGAGCCGGGAACGGTGAGCCGGAAGGGCGAGCCGGAGGGCCGGACCACGGGCCGTGCTCCGCGGGCACGCGCGGTGAGCCGACGGTGAGCGAGCCGGAGTGGGGCCGTCGGCCCCCGGATGGACGAGCCGGAACGGTGAACCGGAGGGCCGGACCGCGGGCCGTGCTCCTGTCCGTACCCCGCGCTCGGGTCCCGTGCCCCGCCCCCGTCATCCGTACGCGTAACTCGTACCCGTGCCCCGTCCCCCTGGCCCGCACGCGCGCCCTGTGTCCGTGTCTCGCGGCCGTCGTCCGTACCCCCGCGTACGGCCGGGGCAGAAAGATGGGGGCGCTGCCCCCATGTCCTCCGGGCCTCGCGTCGGGAGTATGGACGTGGCGGACCGGTGACACCGGCGCCGGACCGAGGAGGTGCGATGACGGGTGACGAAGCGATGGGCGGCGCACGGCTGTGCGTCTCCCCCGTGACACGTCCGTCGGATGCGGACCGGACCGGGGCTCCCGGGTCCGCCCTGCTGGACGGACCGTGGTGGCGGCCCGCGCTCACCGCCGGTGAACCGCTTCCCGACCACGCGCCGGACTGGGCGGTGTTCGTCCGGGAGGCGGTCCTCGCCGCTCCCGAGAAGGCGGTCGTCGACGACGGGGACGGCTTCCCGGGGCTGCACGGCTTCGCGTGCGCCCTCGCCCCGCTCACGGTCCGCGCGGCGGACCGCATGCTGGAAGGGCTGCCGCAGCGGCCGTACGCGTACACCGAACTTTCCTCCTTGCAAAGCGACTTCGAGCAGCATCTGGCCAGGCGGCTGGCCCGGCTCGCCGCCCGCACCCTGGTTCTGGAACTGCATCTGGCGCGCAAGGACGGACGGCTGGCCGGGGAGAGCCCCGAGGACCGGTTCGCGGACTTCGTGCGGCTGACCGGATCCCAGGACGGACTGGCCGCGCTGTTCGCCACATACCCCGTACTCGCCCGCATCCTGGCGCGGGCCGCGCTCGACGCCGCGGCGGCGCTCACCGAGATGCTGGTCCGGTTCGCCGCCGACCGGCCGTTGCTGCCGGGCATGGGGGGCGGTGACGGAGCAGCGTGCGGCGGAACGCACGGCAGCGGAAATGTCCATGCCGGTACGCCAGATGCCGGGGCGGCCGACGACCACCGGGCAGGCAGGCGCGGGCTGCTGGTGGGGGTCGAGCCCGGCGCCGGGGACGGCCACCGGGGCGGGCGGACCGTGATGCTGCTCCGGTTCGAGGACGGCTCCCGGCTGGTCTACAAGCCCCGGCCGCTCGCCGCCCACCGGCACTTCAACGAACTCGTCCGCTGGTTCAACGCACTGCCCGGCACCCCGGGACTCCGTTCGCTCGCCGTGCTGGACCGGGGGGACTACGGCTGGGTGGAGTTCGCCGCGGAACGGCCCTGCCGCTCGGCCCGCCAGGTGGAGTCCTTCTACCGGCGCCAGGGCGCGCTGCTGGCCCTGCTGCACGTGCTGGACGGGACCGACCTGCACTACGAGAACCTGATCGCCGACGGAGAGCACCCGGTGCTCGTCGACATCGAGACACTGTTCCACCCGCCGCTGCCCGTCGCGGAGTCGGACGATCCGGCGGCCCGCGCCCTGCACGACTCGGTGCACCGGGTGGGGCTGCTGCCGCAACTGCTCGTCGGGGACGAGACGGCCCTCGACATGTCCGGCATCGGCGGCGGGCAGGCCGCCCCCTCCCCCGTCCGCACCGCCGATTGGGCCGATGCGGGGACGGACCGGATGCGGCTGGTACGGCGGCCGGGCCACTTCGGCGAGTCGGCCAACCGGCCCCGGCTGACCGGGACCCCGGCCGATCCGTCCGCGTTCACCCGGTCCCTCTGCGCGGGATTCCGTGCCGGATACACCGCGATCAGCCGCGCCCGCTCCGAACTCCTGCACCCTGGCGGACTGTTGGAACAGTTCGCGCAGGACGAGGTGCGGGTGGTGGCCCGGCCGACCTGGGTCTACTCGACGCTCCTCGACGAGTCCACGCACCCGGACCTGATGAAGGAGGCGGGCGAACGGCACGAGGTGCTGTCCCTGTTGGGCACCGACGTGCTCGGCCCCGCCGCGCTGCCCGGTCTGCTGGACGAGGAACTCACCCAGTTGTGGTCGGGGGACGTGCCACTGTTCACCACCCGGCCGGAAGGCACCGGCCTGTGGAGCGCGACGGGCCGGGCACTGCCCGGAGTCCTCACCCGGACGGGTCTGGCCCGGGTCCGGGCGAAGCTGGCCGCCATGGACACGGTGGACCGTCAGGACCAGGAACGGATCATCCGGGCCGCGATGGTGACCACCTCGCGCGAGCCCGCCCACGGCTCCGGGTCCGGGCCGCGCAGGGTCCGTACGGCGGCGACCGCCCCGGAGCCGGAGCACCTGCTCGCGGCGGCCCGGTCGATCGGCGACGAGCTGGTGTCCCAGGCGTACTCCGGGCCCACCCGGCTCAACTGGATCGGCCTGGAACTGCTCGGCGAACGCTACTGGCGGCTGGGGCCGATGGCCGCCGACCTGGCGGGCGGCTACACCGGTGCGGCGCACTTCCTCGCCCAGCTCGCCGCGCTCACCGGTGCGGACCGCTACGCCACGGCCGCCCGGGAGGCGCTGACGCCCCTCGCCGGGCTGCTGGACGCGCTGCACAGCCGTCCGGACGACCTCGGCCCGGTGGGCTCGGGCGCGTTCGCCGGGCTCGGCGGCATCGCCTACGTGCTGGGACAGGTCGCGGAGACGCTGGACGATCCGCGCCTACGTGAACTCATCGTCCCCGCACTGCGGTTGACCCGTGCCGCAGCCGCCGCGGAGACCGAGTACGGGGTGCGCGGCGGCACGGCCGGCGGACTGGTCAGCCTGATCGCCGGTTACCGGGCCACCGGGCGGGCCGATGTGTGGCGCGGCGCCGAACACTGCGCCGGACTGCTGCGCGAGGCACCGCTGCCGGACGGCGCGGGGTTCGCCGACGGGGCCGCCGGGATCGGCTGGGCGCTGCTGCGGTTCGCGGAGGCGGGCGGCGGTGAACCGTACCGCGCCTCGGGCCTCGCGGCGCTGCGGTCCGCGACCGGCACCGTGGACTCCGGCGCCTCCTGGTGCCGGGGCCGGACGGGCGTCGCACTGGCGGTGCTGGACAGCCCCGCCGCGCGGGCCGACCCACGGCTGGCGGCCTGGGCGGACGAGGCGCTGGCGGACCTCGCGCACGCGGACCCGCCGCTCGACGACAGCCTGTGCCACGGCGAGCTGGGGGTGCTCGAACTCCTGCGGCTGGGCACGACGGCGGGCGCCCGGGCCCGCTGGGTGGAACGGGCGGGGGCCCTGCTGGCGGCGGCCGACCAGGCCGGGCCGCGCTGTGGAACCCCTGGTCAGGCGCCGCATCCGGGTCTGCTGACCGGGCTCGCGGGGATCGGGCACGGACTGCTGCGGGCCGGCTTCCCCGACCGGGTGCCGTCACTGCTGCTGCTCGCCGAACCCGCCGCGCCGGCCTCCCCCGGGTGACCGCGCGTCACACCTGTGGCGACGCGCTCGCGGCGACGCGCCTGACACGGCGGACCTGTCGTGGGACTCGTCGTATGCCGCCGGTCACGATCCATCGCTCCACGCACTCGTGCTCACACTCGCACTCGATCGGAACCGCTCCTGAACCATCCGGGCACCGTCCCGGAGCCCTCACGGAACCACACCGGGCACCACTTCGGAAACCACCTCGGAACCACTCACGAGAAGAGGCAGGAATCATGCAGACGAACGACGTGTCGGCCCTCCACACCATCGAACTCCTCAACGACGGCGCCACCGAGCACCCCGCGGGCGGGATCGCGCTCGGCGGGCACGGTGGTCTCGGGCTGCGCAGCAGACTGCTCAGAGTCTCGGAGGGCGAGTCCGGCTACACGAACGACCTGCCGTTCACCACGATGACCATTTTCTGATCTGACCCAAGTGCCCGGCGGATCAACATGTTTGGCATACTCCCCCGACGGATTCGGCTCAAGTAGCCTGCGTCCATGCGTGCCACTTCGTCGGTGATTGTCGGAAGAGTCACAGAGACCTGCCTGTTGGGCAACGCCCTGGACGACGCGTCGCGACGTTCGGGGCGTGCGGTTTTTTTTGTCGGGGACGCGGGCATCGGCAAGTCCCGGCTGGTCGGTGAGTGCGCGTACCGGGCGTACGCGCGGGACATGCCGGTGCTTCGCGGCAGGGCCACGTCGACCGGACTCGTCGTACCGTTCCGGCCGTTGATCGAGGCGCTGTCCTCCCGGTTCCGGGCGGCCGGGCCGCCCACCGACCCGGAGTTGGACCCGTACCGTCCGGCGCTGGCCCGGCTGGTGCCCGAGTGGCGCCGGGGCTCCTCGCCCGGCTACCCGGAGACGGTGGTCGAGCTGGCGGAGGCGCTGCTGCGGCTGCTGTCGGTGCTCGGGAAGGAGCACGGGTGCGTGATCCTGCTGGAGGATCTGCACGACTCCGACACCGAGACGATCGCGGTGGTCGAATATGTCATCGACAACGTGGCGGAGCTGCCGGTGCTGCTGCTGGGCACACTGCGCCCGGAGCCCGGCGCCGCCCTCGACCTGGTGCGTTCCGCCGAGCAGCGGCAGGTCGCCACCGTGCGGGAGCTGACACCGCTCGGTGCGGCGGAGGTGCTGGAGATGACCGCCTCGTGCCTGGAGACCACCCCGGAGGAGGTGCCGCAGGCCACGCACGAGCGGCTGGCCGGGCGGGCCGGTGGCAATCCGTATCTGGTCGAGGTGCTGCTGGCCGATCTGCTCGACTCCGGGCAGTTGCGACGCTCCGGGGACCGGTGGCAGGCGTACTGCAGCCCGGACGCGGCCGTGCCGACCGGGGTGGTGCGCAGCTGGGCACGGCGGCTGGACCGGTTCGACGCACCGGTGCGCGAAGTGCTGTTGTGCGCGGCCACGCTGGGCAGTCAGTTCTCCGTCTCCGTGCTCCAGACCGTCACCGGGCTGGACGACCGCACGCTCTTCAGCCATCTGCGCTCCGCCGTCGAGGCGAGCATCATCGCCCCCGACGGGGCGGACCCCGACCGCTACACCTTCCGGCACGCACTGACCGCCGAGGCGCTGGTGGCCTCCCTGGCCCCGGCCGAGCGGGCCGCGATGGCACGCCGCGCGGCGCACTCCCTGGAGGCGGTCGCGCACGAACTCGGCGACGAGCAACTCCAGTTGATGGCCTCCTTACAGATGGCCGGGGGCGACAGGCACGGCGCGGCCCGGCAGTTCGCGGCCGTCGGACGGCGGATGCTCACGGCGGGCGCGTCGGGTTCCGCCGTCATCCTGCTGGACCGGGCCCGTTCACTGGCCCACGCGTCCGACGTACGGGCCGTCACCGAGGCGCTGGCGGTCGCCCATGCCGAGGCGGGCGAGCTGGACACGGCCCTGACCCTGGCCGCGGAACTGCCCCCGGTGCCGGCCCGTTCGCAGGCCGCCGAGCAGCGCGGCGAGACCCATGTCCGGATCGCGTGGGCGGCCGTGATGGCGGAGCGTACGGAGGAGGCCGCCGGTCAGATCAGGGCCGCGCGGAGCCTGCTGGGCGCGGCGCCCCCGCCGGAGAAGGAGGCGGCGCTCGACGTGGTGGAGGGGCATCTGGCACTGCTGCCCGGCCAGTCCCGACCCGAGCAGCCCCAACCCGGGCGCACCGCTCCTGACCAGTCCCTGCCCGAGCAGTCGCGCCCCGGGCAGGAGAGCCGGGAGAAGGCGGCCCAGGAAGGGGAGGCGCGGGAGGCCGTACGAGACGCGGCGCGGCGGGCCGCCGCCGTGGCCGAGGAGCGGAACCTCCCCGTGGTCGCCTGCCAGGCATGGCAGTTGCTGGCGTTGCTGTCCCGGGAGCACGGCTTCGACGAGGCCGATTCCTGTCTGGAGCGAATGCTGTCCGTGGCCGAGCAGCACGCCCTCCCGGTGTGGCGGGTGGAGGCGCTGGTCCGGCTGGGAGCCAACACGTTCATGCGGACCGGTGATCCGGCCCGGCTGGAGACGGCCCGGACCGCCGCGGAGTCGCTCGGCGCGCTGGTGCCGACCCAGACCGTGGACGGGCTGCTCGCCATGAACGCGGTGATGCGCGGCGAGTGGGACGGGGCGCAGGAGATCGTCGAGCGGTCGGTGGCCGCCAGCGCCCGGATCCGCAACCTGGGGGCGCACCGCTACCTGCTGCTGGCCTCGGCGACGCTCGCGGCGCACCGGGGCCGAAGACGGGACCTGGACCGGGCGCTGGTCCGGTTCCGCCGAGCGGGCGGTGAGGAATCGTTGCTCGTTCCTCTGCAACTGGGGCTGTGCCGTGCTTTCGCCGCGCTGCTGGAGGAGGACCGCGGCCAGGCGCTGGCCGATCTCGATGCCTCGCTGGCCTGGGAGAGCGAGCACCCAAGCTTCTTCTATCTGAGCGGGCGGCACGGGCTGCGCCCGCTGCTGCGGACCATCGAGGGGCTGGACGGACGGGCGGAACTCGCCGCCGTACTGGGGAGTCCGGGCGCCGACCTGGCCTGGAACCAGTTGTTCCTGCGGCTGGCCGATGCCGTCCTGCGGGGCAGGGAAGGCGATACGGAACGGGCCGCGCGAATGGTCCGTTCGGCGGTCGCGGACGCGGCCGTGTTCCCCCTCGCCCGTCATCTGGGGCTGCGGCTGGCAGCGGGTGCGGCGCTCACCGAGAAATGGGGCGAGCCGGTCGCCTGGCTGCGGGCGGCGGAGGAGTACTTCTACGCGGCGGGAATCCAGCCGGTCGCCGCCGCCTGCCGTGCCGGGCTGCGGCAGGCGGGGGTCAGCGTCGGGCAGCACCGGGGCGGCTGGGACCGCATACCGGCCCGGCTGCGGACGAGCGGGGTGACGCCGCGCGAGTACGAGGTCTTCGTGCTGCTGGCGGAACGGCCGGGGAACCAGCAGATCGCCCGGCGGCTGTCGATATCGCCGCGCACGGTGGAGAAGCACATGGCGAGCCTGCTGAGCAAGACGGGGCGGTCGGACCGGGCGGCGCTCTGCGAGTTCTCCGCCGAGTGCGCGGCGGAACACGACTGACACGCACGGCGTGCGGACGCCTCGGTCGCGTGCCGACGCGTACCGGGCCACGCCCGTCGCGCACGGACGCACGCACCCGCCTGCCCGCCCACCCACGAATCGCCCGCACGGATACCCGGGCGAGGGCCGGACGGGCGGGGTCGGGGCCCGGCGGGGCGGATCGTGGAGGTCCGGGTGTCCAACATGGGGGCACGGGGCGGGTTTGGTCGGGCTCCGGTACGGAACATGCGGGAACGGCACCGATGTGGTGGCGGTCACCCCCGGCGGACCATCCAGGTGTGCGACCGGCAGACAGCTGTCCGTCCCCGGTTCTTCGGAGGCCCGTCCATGACCCCACCCCCCACCCGCACATCGCCGCCCGGCGCGCTCAGCCTCTCGCTCCTCGGCCCGCTCTCCGGAAGCGTGGGCGGGCGGCCGTTGCCGCTCGGCCCCCGCAAACAACGGCTCGTCCTGGCCATGCTGCTCAGCCGGCCCAACACCCCGGTGCCGGTGGACGTCCTGACCGACGCGGTGTGGCCGGACGCGCCACCCCGTACGGCACGCAAGAACCTTCAGGTGTACGTCAGTTCGGCCCGCGCACTGCTGGGCGCGCGATGTTCCGGAGGGCCGGACGGCGACGACCGGGAACGGCTGGCGCACTCCTGCGGCGGCTATGTGCTGCGGGTCGGCGAGGAGGAGTTGGACAGCCTGCGCTTCCGGTCACTGGCCGCGGCGGGGCGGCGGGCGGCCGACGAGGGCGACCCCTCGGCCGCCGCCGGACTGCTGCGTCAGGCACTGGATCTGTGGCAGGGGCCGCCGCTGCACGGGCTGTGCGACTCCCCGGAGGTCGCCGCCGAGGCGGAACGGCTGGAGGCCCGGTGTCTGACCGTGCACGAGGACTGGGCCGAGACGGAGATATCCCTGGGACGGGCGTCCGCCGTGGTGGACGGGCTGCGGGACCTCGCCGAGCGGCATCCGCTGCGCGAGCGGATCCGTACCGCGTGGATGGACGCGCTGCACCGGACCGGGCGCCGGGCCGAGGCACTGGCCGTGTACGACGACTACCGCCAGTCGCTGGCACGGGAGTTGGGGCTGGAGCCGGGGGCCGCCATCGCCGCCAGGCACCGCGCGATACTCACCGGACGGGGCGACGGCGACCGCCCCCGGTCGGCGTCCGGGGCGGGCTCGCGGACACCTGCGGCGTCGGGCCGCGCCTCGAGACCGATGCCGGCACCGGGGCAGGGAAAGGCCGCGACACCGGCACCGGCGGCGGCGCCCGTACCGGTGTCGCCGACCGCACCGCCCGCACTTCCCGCCGTTCTCCCCGACTTCACCGGGCGGGGCGAGCAACTGCGTGAACTGCTGGACGTCCTGGACGGGGAGAGCGGCCGGGTGGTCGTGGTCACCGGGGCCGCGGGAACCGGGAAGACGGCCCTCGCGGTCCGGGCGGCGCGGCTGCTGGCGGAGCGGTATCCGGACGGTCTGATCCACCTACGGGTCCGCGACGAACGCGGGGTGGTGCGCCCGCCCTCGGGGCTGGCCGGCGAGCTGTTGCGGCGGGCTGGCGCCGCCGACCCGGCGGGTCCGGTGCCGGAGCCGGACGCGGAGCGCTGGCGGTACTGGGCGGCGGGGCACCGCCCGCTGGTCGTGCTGGACGACGTACCGGACGAGGGGACGGTTCGCGAACTGCTGCCGGGCACCGGCCGCGGCTCGTTCGTGCTGACCGCGCGGGGCCAGCTGGCCGGACTGGCCCCGGTGCACCGGATGGCGCTGCCCCCACTGGCCCCGGCCGAGGCGCTGGAACTGCTCGGCCGGCTGATCGGGCCGGGGCGAGTGGGCCTGGACCGGGCCGCGGCGCTGCGGATCGCCGAGTCCTGCGGCCATCTGCCGCTGGCGGTGCGGGTGAGCGGCATGCGGCTGGCGGTGATGCGCCATCTGCCGCTCGCGGAGTACGCGGAGCGGCTGGCCGATCCGGACGGGGCCCTGGACGAACTGGTGGCCGGTGATGTGTCCGTGCGGGCCGGACTGGCCTCCGGCTGGCAGGACCTGTCGTCCGGGAGCCGCCCCGCACTGGCCCGGCTGGCCCGGACGGTACGCGAGGGGCCGTTCACGCTGCCGGAGGCGACGGCGGCGTTCGGCTGCGACGAGCGCCGGGCGCTGCGGACGCTGGAGTCGCTGATCGCCGCCGGCGTGGTGACGTGTCCCAGCGGCGAGGTCACCGCGCACGCGGTGCTCTACGAGCTGCCGCGCCTGACCGCGCTGTACGCCCGCGAGCGGTCGTCCACCCCGGTAGGAACCGAAGTCCCCGGGGCGCCCGGCGTGGCCGGCGTAACCGGCACGGCTGGGGTCCCCGGTGTGCCCGAGGGTTTCGAGGTGCCCGGAGTCGCCGGGGATTCCGCAGGCCCCGGACTCGCCGACCCGGCGGCCACGGTCTCCCGTACCGCGCTGCCGGTGGGCTGAGTCCGCGTCAGCACGACGCGGCAGGCCGCCCGGCCTCGCCCCGGGGAGGGGAGGAACGGGGCGAGCACGACGCGGCGGGCCGCCCCGGGAAGAAGGGGGCGGCCGGCCGCGTCGCTCATCACCCCAGCGTCAGCACGTCCAGCAGGTCGGGCCGTTCGTCGGGCGCGGCGAACATCGTGTGCAGGGCGAGCAGCACCCCCGCCGCGCCGGTCGCGAAGTCGGCGGAGAACCGGCGCAGTCGCGCTCCCGGCACCAGCAGCCGGTCCTGTTCGGCGACCAGATGCCAGGAGAGGTTCCGCACCGACTCCAGCAGTTCGGGGCGCCACGCCTCGATGCCGCCGTTCCCATGGCGTGCCGACCGGTGGCCGGGACGTGCCAGCTGATGGGCGGTGGCCGCCAGTCCGCTGCGGCCGGTGACGAGCCCCGGCTCGCGGACGAACTCCAGGACGCACCCCTCCTCGATACCGGGCAGCAGTGCGGCGAGCGCCGGGTCCTGCCGGTGGGCCAGGTAGCGCTGGGCGACCAGCGCGATACCGCCGCTGCCCTGGTCCAGGTAGAGGAGATGACGCTTCCCGTCCTTCACCTGCACGCTGCCGCCGGGCATGTCCACGCAGTGCCCGGCCTCCCGGGTGAGAGCCGCCCCGGCGGCCCGCAGCAGCCAGTCCTCGCCGGTGAGCGCGTACAGCTCCAGCTGGAGCAGCGCGGCTCCGGAGAGCCCGCGCAGCAGGCCCGCCGAGGGCGGTGCGGGCGGGCCGTCGGTGGCCTCGCCACGGACCAGCGAATCGAGTTCCCAGGCGGTCCGCAGGGCCCGGTCGAGGAGTTCCGCGTCGAGGAGTTCCGCGTCGGGCGCGGCGAGCCGCAGGGCGGCCAGCGCCGTCCCCGCCGTGCCGGTGCGCAGATCGGCGGAGGTGGCGGCAGGTGCCCGCAGGGCCCGGTCGAGCAGTTCACGGCCCTCCTCGCGGCGGCCGAGCCGGGCCAGCACCACGGCGATGCCGGGCAGCCCGTCGTACAGCCCGCCCGGAGCGTCCGGGTCGCGCCGCAGGGCCGCCCGCGCCAGCCAGTCGACGTGCTCGTCGGGGACCGGGGCGCCGACGCGGTGCAGCGCGTACAGCACCCCGGCGGCGCCATGGGCGGCGCAGGCACCACCAGTGGCGAAGCCCGCCAGGTCGCCGGGGTAGAGCCGGTCGGTGCGCTCGGGTGTGGCCCCGGCGCGGATGCCGGCCAGCAGCCGTTCACGGATGCCGGGCCAGTCGGGTACCGGACCGCGCAGCAACCCGTCCACCGTCGGCTCGCCGCTGTCCGCCGGCAGGCCGTGGGCGAGGACGGCCGGTCGCGGCGGCCCCGCGTCGGGACCCAGCCGGTACCGGGCACGGGCCCAGCGTTCGATGGTGAGGGCCTTGCCCCGGTCGTGGTCGGTCACCTCCATCAGCGGCATCAGGGTGTGCAGCCAGATCGCCCAGAGCGCGTAGGCGTCCGCCTCGGCTCCCCTCTTGACGCCGAGCGGCGCCTGGAGTCCGGGGGCGCCGGCGAGCGGCGTGTCCTGGTCGTCGAGATCGGTGGCGTACTCGAAGTCGATCAGGACGACCCGGCCGTCGGGGCGGAGGATGACGTTGGCGGGGTGCACGTCCGCGAACCGCAGCCCGCGGGCGTGGATCCGGTCGAGGGCCTCGGCGAGCCCGGTCGTCACGGATTCGGCCCAGCGGGAGTAGGCGTCGAGTTCGGCGGGGGTGCGTTCGCCGCGTACCAGCGGGAAACGCTCGACGATCTCGTCGAACAGGGTGGTGCCCTCGATGTACTCCTCGATCAGGAAGTGGTGTTCCCAGACCGTGCGGACGCCGTACACCTCGGGCACGCAGTCGAGTCCGGCGAGCCGGGTCAGGGCCCGGTGCTCACGGTGCAGCCGGGTGACGGCGTCGTCCCCTGCGGGGTCGAGACCGCAGTGCGGCCGGGCCTCGCGCAGCACCACCTGCTGCCCGGTGGTGCGGTGCTCGGCCAGGTAGATGCCGCCCGCGTTGGAGAACTGGAGTGCCTTGGTGACCTTGTACGGGAAGTCGTCGTCGCGGGCGGCGGCACGAGCGGCGAGATGGGGGCGCAGCGGCTCGGGGACGGTCACCCACTCGGGTATCCGGAAGACCACGCCCCGGGTGTCGGGGACGAGTTCGCCGGACGGGTGGCGCATCGCGCGGACCCGGTTCCCGTCGACGTCCCGGCACCAGTGCTCGACGAACGCGCCGTAGCGGACGTGGACGGGAGAGTTCCCGATCCGCAGATCGCTGAGGATGTACGGTCCGCTGCGCCCGTCCAGGGCCCGGGTCAGGGCGTCCAGCACCCGCAGGAACGCGGCTTCGCCGTCGGGGTAGAGGGTGAGGAACTTGCCGGCACCGGACCGGTTCATGTACTTGGCCGACATCAGCCGCAGGGCGCGTGCGCTGCGCAGGAACTTGAACGGCACCCCCTGTTCCAGGCAGATCCGGGCGGTGTCGGCGAGAGTGCGTTCGGCCTCGTCGGGGAGGGTGGAGATGTGGATCTTCCAGCCCTGCTCGGGCAGTTGGGCGGAGGCGGGGTGCAACGCGGTCCACAGGCCGGTGGTGCCGCGCCGCCAGCCCTCGGGCGGTTCGGCGCGGTCGAGCGGGTAGCGGGTGTCCTCGTCGGGCAGCCGGGCCGGGGTCTCGTAGTAGCGGCGGTCGGCGAGGCAGTAGAGCTGGGTCTCCTGGATGCCGGGCACGGCATACCTCCTGGGCTGGTCTCCTGTGACGCGTGGTCAGGGGCGGGGGCTGCCGGCCCCGGTGCGGTCCGCACCGGTCTCGTGCGCGAGGGCCCCGTTCGCGGGGGTCCGGATCGCGGGGGTTCCGTCGTCGGCGATCGCGTCCGCGCGGGTCTCCTCCTCGTACGGTGCGGAGGGTGCCGGGCTCCCGTCCTCGGCCGGGCCGGAGGGTTCGGTGGCCCCGGAGGGTTCGGTGGCCCCGGAGGACTCGGCGGCGCCGGAGGACTCGGCGGCGCCGGAGGACTCGGTGGGCCCCGGGGAGGCGCCCGACCTGGAAGAGGCGGCCGCCGCGACCACCGCCGGGCCCGGCCGGGCGGACGGGGCGAACGTGACGACGGCGGCGGACACGGCGAGGACCGTGGCGATCGCCCCGAACGTCGCGCGGCTGCCGAAGGCGGTGAGAAGCGCGCCCCCGGCCAATGGCCCGAACGGCTGGACCAGTGAGGAGAGGAACCCGGCGGCGCTCTGCACCCTGCCCACCCGGTCACCGGGGGTGACGGCCAGCAGGGTGGAGAGGAAGCCGATGCTGGCCACGGTGGACAGGCACATGCAGGCGGCGCAGAGCAGACCGGCGAACAACGGGATCCGGACCCAGGCCATGGCGAGGGCGCCCGCCACGCAGAACCAGCAGGTGGCGGCGATCAGCGCCCAGGTATGGCGTTCGGGGCGCAGCCGGGGGGCGAGGAGCGCGCCGGTGAGCGCCCCGACCGAGATGAAGGTGACGACGGTGCCGCCGCCGAGCCCGGACCTCCCGCCGCCCGAGAAGACGGTCAGCGCGGTGAACGTCAGGGCACCGAAGGCGAAGTTCATGCCGAGCCCGAAGACGAGGAGCACGGTCCGCAGATAGGGCAGCCGCCACAGGAACGAGAGCCCGGCGGTCAACTCGGCCTTGCTGAAGGCGGATCCGGCCCTGGCCTCGGACCTGGACCGGGTGCGTACCAGGGCCACGCAGATCGTGGACAGCAGCAGCCCGATGGCCTCGGCGAGGAACGGCAGGACCGGGTGCAGTCCGAACAGGGCGCCCCCGACCATCGGCCCCACCAGCCGCGCGGTGGCGGTACGGGCCTGGAGGCGGGCGGTCGCGGTCCCCATGTCCTCGGGGGGTACGACGCTCCGCATCAGCCCGAAGGCTGCGGGCCCGTAGAGGCTGCCGATGACGGCGCCCGCGCCCGCGACCAGGAGCACCAGCGGCAGCGGGACGTGCCCGGTCCACACGGCCACGACGAGGGCGCCGACGACGCAGAAGCTGCCCAGGTCGCACAGGCGCATCAGCCTGCGGCGCTCCACCCGGTCGGCCATCACCCCGCCGGGGAGCATGGTGATCAGGACCGCGGTGACGGACACCGTGCTGATCGCACCGGCCTGCACGGCCGATCCGGTCTCGCGGAGCACGAGGAGAGGCAGGGCCAGTGCGGTCATCTGGGTGCCGAGAACGGCGAACAGGCCGCTCATCCACAGCAGTCGGAAGTCCCGGTTGGTTCGTAGCGTGGCGGCCATCGTCGGCTCCCGGTCGGTGATTCGGGGACAGGGCTCGGCCGGTGGCCCGGCGAAGGCGACGGCCTGGCTGGGGGGCGGGGACCCGGTGAACGCGGGGCCGGCCCGGGAAATCGAGGCGGGGCGGTCTCCGTGACACGGAGCCGCCCCGTTTCGGCCGGCCGGGCGCCACGGGGAAGACGTTCCTTCCCCGGGGTGGCGCCGCGGCCCGGTCATCAGCCCTTACTGCTCCGACAGAACGAGGCTCACGGTGCTGACGCAGCTGCCGTCGATCTCGCGCTCGTGGTTGACGGCGGTCTCCTGGAGGTCCAGCACGGAGTGCGCCTCGACCTCGGGGGTCTCGTTGTTGTCGTCGGCGACGGGCTTGGTGTTCTCGGACATGGTGGTCTCCGTCCACTCGTCTATCGCGGTCGTCTCCGGTCGCCCCGGGCGTGGCCCGGTCCTTCCGGTGCGGCCGGCGGGTGCCTGCCGCTGACCAGAAAGTTAGGAACCCCGGCCTGGCAAACGGCTCGACGCCGGTATGGGGGCGGTATCGCGGCTGCTCACCGGGGATGGACGGACGACGGACGGGGGCGGACAGCGGTACGGGGGCGGCCACCGGGCCGGGCGGCGGTCCGCCGGACGGCGTCCGGCCTGCGGCCATACCGGTTCCGGGCCGGTGCCGGGCCGGTGCCGAACCGTCCGGCCGGAGGCTGTGTACGCGCACGGCCACCGCGCGCCGTACCTCGTTCCAGCACCTCCCGCACCTCCCGTGGT
This sequence comes from Streptomyces sp. NPDC032161, assembly GCF_040636995.1. NCBI lineage: Bacteria > Bacillati > Actinomycetota > Actinomycetes > Kitasatosporales > Streptomycetaceae > Streptomyces > Streptomyces sp. NPDC032161. The sequence continues at coordinate 1,050,787 of NZ_JBEZVN010000002.1, forward strand.
TCCCGCATGTTCCGCACGCCCAGTACCTCGCGCACGCCCAGTACCTCGCGCACGCACCTCCATACCTCCCGCACGACGCGCGCACGGAGACGCCCCCTACGCCCGAAGGAGACGGCCGGATGGAACTCGCCGAACTCATCGGACTGCGGCCGGTCCCGGCCGGTGGAGTGCTGGTCACCCTGACCCGGCGCTGCCCGTTGCGCTGCGCCCACTGCTCCACCGGCTCCGCACCGGAGGTACGGGAGGAACCGGGGGCGGAGGCGCTGGAACGGTTCGTCTCCTCGTTCACCGCCGCGGACCGGCCCGAGGTGATGATGCTGACCGGTGGTGAACCGCTGCTCCGGCCGCGCCTGGTGGCCGCACTCGCCCGTTCCGCGCGGGCCGTCGGGACCCGGACCGCGCTGCTCAGCGGGATGTTCTTCGCCCGGTCGGGCGGGCTCCCGGAACCGGTGCGGCGGGCGGTCCGCACGCTCGACCACTTCTCCGCCAGCCTCGACCTGCATCACGAGCGGGAGGTGCCCCGGGCCGCGGTGTTCCGGGCGGTACGCGAGATCCGCGGGCTGGGGGTCGCGGTCAGTTTCCACCTCACCGGGACCGGCGAGGACGACCCCTATCTCGCGGACGTGACCGCGGACATAGAGCGGACGTTCGGCGGTACGGTGCCGTCCCTGGTCAACGAGGTGCGGCCGTTCGGCCGTGCGGCGTCCTGGGCCCGCCCGGCGCGTACCGTCCCCGCCGCCCGTGACGAGCCGGGCGGCGGGGGCGCGCTGCCGTGCGCGATGGCCGCCTGGCCGGTGGTCGCCTTCGACGGGACGGTCCTGGCCTGCTGCAACCAGGACACCGTGGACCGCCGCCCCGCCCCGCCCCATCTGCGGCTCGGTCATGTCGCGGAGGACGACTGGGCCTCCGTACGGGCGCGGACGCTGCGGTCCCCGCTGCTGCGGCTCGTCCGCACGGTCGGCCCTGCCCACCTGCGACAGCGGTGGGCGCCGGGCACCCCGTCCGGTTCCTACTGCGGGGACTGCCGGGCGCTGGGCGACCGGTCGGAGGTGGTCGCGGCGGCCGGTGCCCTGGCAGCGGGCGCCGCGGGCGCGCTGCTCGACCTGACCGCGGCCCGGCAGCAGCACGCCCAGGGGCCGGTGGCCCTGGTGAGGCGCCACGGCTGCGCCGCGTACGCCGACCTGGTGGCGGCCCCGGGCGGCGGCGAGCAGACCCCCGACCAGGCTCCGTCACCGGCCGCGTACCCGGCTCCGTACGGGGTGACGGGAGGCACCCGGACATGAGTGCCGTCGAACCGACCACCCCGTCCGTCTCCGAGCGACCGTCCGCCTCCGAGGGCCCATCGGCGGCCGGCCGGCCGTCGGCCTCCGAGCGGCTGCGCGTCAAGCTGTCCTTCGCCGAACCGGCGTTGCGGACGGCCCTGGCCGGACTGTGGCGTACCGAGGGCCTGTTGCCCCGCTACCAGGCGTACCTGAGCACGATGCACGCGGTGATCCGCGCCTCCGTACCGCTGATGGAACGTGCCGCCGAACGGGCCGCGCTGCTGGAGCGGTACGGCGATCCGCTGAGCGCCTCGCTCGTCCCCTATCTGGACGGTCACATCCGGGAGGAGGCGAACCACGACGCCTGGCTGCTGGAGGACCTGGCGGCGGCCGGCGCCGACCCCCGGGACGCGGTGGACCGGGTGCCCGATCCGCTCGTCGCCTCGCTGGCGGGCGCCCAGTACTACTGGATCGAGCACCACCACCCGGTGGCGCTGCTCGGTTACATCGCCGTTCTGGAGGGCCACGCCCCGGCCGCCGGACTCGCGCCCCGGCTGGCCCGGCTGACCGGGCTGCCCGCCCCCGCCTTCCGTACCGTGCACGAGCACGCGCGCCTCGACGACGGCCACTTCGCCGAGCTGCACGCGCTGCTCGACCGACTGCCGCTGTCGCGGGGGCAGGAGACCGCGGTCGCCGTCAGCGCCCTGCACACCACCGACGCGCTCACCCAGTTGTTCGTCCGGCTCGGGCGCGCCGTACCGGACCGTCCGGTGCGGGGGGCCGGACGGTCCGTCTCGATGGGAGGCCCGTCATGACCGAACCACCGGACCGGCTCGCCGTGCTGTACGGCGCCGGGTTCGCCGTCGATCTGCTCACCGATGAACAGCGCCGGGTGCTGAACGACCTCGCGCCGGAGGAACTCACCGTGCTGCTCGACATCAAGTCCCGGCTGGACGCCGTCGGACCCGAAGTGGAGGCGCACGGCGAGATCGCGGGCGGAGCCCTGTTCTAGTGCCGCTCCCGGCAACGTCGAACTGCCGCCACTCGGCCGGAGGCGGGGCCGGGCGGCGCCCTGTTCCAGGGCCTCTCGGCGCCGGCGCCGTGCCCGGTGCCAGTAACAAGCCCCACCGGCACCGGGCCCACCGGCTCCAGCGGAAGCCGACGAGGACAGGCGAAGGCAAGAAGAGAAGCGGACAAGCAGATGCGAGCAGCGACGAGCAGAGAGGAAGCGCCGATGAACTGCACTTCGTGCCGGCACCGACTGCCCGCCGATGCACGGTTCTGCCCGTCCTGCGGCACCCCGTGCCCGGCAGCCGCCGCGACCGCGCCTCCGGAGGACGAGCGCAAGCTGGTCACCGCGGTCTTCTGCGATCTGGTGGGCTCGACGACCCTGTCCGGACAGCTCGACCCGGAGACCCTGCGCACCGTGACCCTGCGCTATTTCGCCGTCATGAGCGAACGGATCGAGGCGCACGGCGGCACCTTGGAGAAGTTCATCGGCGATGCCGTGATGGCCGTCTTCGGAGTGCCCGTGATGCGCGAGGACGACGCGCGGCGGGCACTGGCCGCGGCGCTCGGGATGCGCGAGGCGCTGGCCGATCTCAACACCGAGCTGGAGGCCTCGCTGGGCATCCGGCTCAGCGTCCGGATAGGCGTCAACACCGGTACGGTCGTGGCGGGTTCCGATGCGGGTGCCCGGCAGGCACTGGTCTCGGGCGAGACCGTGAACGTGGCCGCCCGGCTGGAGCAGAACGCCGCCACCGACGAGATCCTCATCGGCCCGCAGACCCTGGAGGCCGCCGGGCCGACCGTGGTCGTCGAGGAGGTCGGCCCGCTGCGGCTCAAGGGCAAGAGCGACCGGGTGACCGCGTACCGCCTGATCGCGCTCGGCGCCGACGACCCCGAACTGCTGCGCCGCTTCGACGTGCCGTTCATCGGCCGGGCAGAGGAACGGGCGGTGCTGGACGAGGCCCTGGACCGGACGGCCCGCGAGGCGGGGCCGGGGCTGGTCCGTCTGGTCGGCGACGCCGGGATCGGCAAGACCAGGCTGGCGCGCGAATGGCTGGCCGGGCTCGCCGGACCGGGCCGACCGGTCATCGGTACCGGGCGCTGCCGCAGCTACGGCGACCACGGCACCCTGACCCCGCTGGCCGACGCGGTACGGGAGGCGCTGGCCTCCCCCGACGCCCGGGAGTCCCTCGGCGCGGCGGCCGGGCGGGCGAGGGCGGCAGTGGCGGACGCGCGGGCGGTGCTGCGGGGCGGCCTGCTGCACGACGGCACGCCCAACGCCCCGTTCGAGGACATGTGCGCGGCCCTGATCAGCGTGCTGGGCAGGGCCGCGGCCCGGCTCCCGGTGGTGCTGGTCATCGACGACTGGCACTGGGCCGAGCCGCTGCTGGTGCGGACGGTGGACCGGCTGGCCGGGCCGCTCGGCCGGGCGGGCGTGCTCATGGTGTGCCCGGGCCGCCCGGACGGCCCCCCGCCCGCCGCCGATCCTCCCGCGCACCCGGCCCAGGTCCTGCCGCTCGCCGGTCTGTCCCGCGCCGAGGCGGCCCTGCTGGTCCGCACGCTGACCGGAACGGCGGACGCGACCGCGACCGCGGGGAACGGCGACGGACCCCACGGACACGAGGCGCACGGGCAGGAGACGCACGGGCAGGAGACGCACGCGCACGGCGCGCACGGGCATGAAGCGCACGGGCACGGTCTCCACGGCCATGACCTGTACGACCGCGCCGAAGGCAATCCGCTGTATCTGGAACAGCTGCTGATCCCCGCCGGGCCGGACCGGCCGACCCCGCCTCCGGGCCCCCGTACCACCGGCGAACCGGCGCTTCCGCCGACCCTTCAGGCGCTGCTCGGCGCCCGGATCGGCGCGCTGGAGCGCACCGAACGCGCCACCCTCGACCTGGCCGCGGTCCTCGGCCGGGACTTCACCGCGCCGGAACTCGTCCGGCTGACCCGGGCCGCGCGCGCGGCGGAGACCGTGGACCGGTACGGCCTGTACGGCCTGTACGACCCGTACGAGCACCCCGACCATGCCTCCGGCACCCCCGGAGCCTCCTCCGCCTCCCTCTTCTCCTCCCCCGTCTCCCGCACCCCGCTGGAGGAAGGGCCATCGGTGCCGGAGGACGACGACCGGATCCGGGTGACTCGGGCGCTGACCCGGCTGCGGCGGCGCCGTCTCGTGGAGGCCGCGCCGGGCGGCGATCCGGACGCGGGACGGCACCGGTTCAGCAGTGGCCTGGTCCAGGAGGTCGCGTACGCCTCGATGTCCAAGCGGGCCAAGGCGGAACGGCACGCCTGGGCGGCCGAACTGCCCAGTGTGACGGCTACGGGCGAGGCGGCGGTCGGCGGTCACCTGGAGCGGGCGTACCGGTACCGCACCGAACTCGGTCTGGCCGACGGCCGGGCCGATGCCCTGCGGATCCGGGCCGCGTCCGCGCTCGCGTCGGCGGGGGCGCAGGCGCTGGCCCGTTCCGATCTGCACTGGGCGCGGGGACTGCTGGAGCGGGCCGTGGCCCTGCATCCGCCGGGCGACCCCGCCGCGGCACCGGCGCTGCGCCGGCTCGGCGAGGTACGGCTGGCGCTCGGTCACCCGGAGGAGGGTGAACGCCTGTTGAGACAGGTCCTGACCGTCGAGGCGGCTCCGGTGGAGGCCGCGCACGCCCGGCTCGCGCTGGCGTCGCTCGACCCGGGCGCGGTGAGCATGTCCTCGGCCGCCCGCACGGTGCTGCCGCTCTTCGAGTCCGCGGGCGACTCCGTCGGCCAGGCGCGGGCCCGGCTGCGGCTGGCGCAGCAGTTGCAGCGGGCCGGACGGCACGAGGAGGCCGACCGCGATCTGACGCTGGCCCTGGACCACGCGGTGCGGGCCGAGGCCGAACCGGAACGGGCGGCGGCGCTCGGCGCCATCGGGATCTCGTTGTGGCGGGGCCCGGAACCGGTACCGGTCGCGGTGGCGCGCTGCCGGGACCTGCTCGCCGCGCACGGGGCCGGACGGCCCGCCGTACGCACCACGCTGAACTGTCCGCTGGCCGTGCTCCACGCGCTGCACGGCCGGGCGGACCGGGCCGGGGAGTGCCTGGCCGAGGCGGAACAACTGGCCGAGGACCTGGGCTATGCGGAGGCGGAGGTCTTCATCCCGGTGTTCCGGGCGACGGTCGAGGCGCTGCTCGGGCACACCGATCCGGCCCTGGGCCTGCTCGTCCGGGCGGACCGCGCGGCGGCGCGCGCCGGGGCCCGGTCCATGCGGCCGGCCATCGCGCTGGAGGCGGCGCGGCTGCTGCTCGACGACGGCCGGCCGGACGCCGCCGGTCCGTGGCTCGAAGAGGTCGGGGCGCCCCGAGCGCTGCCGCACGCGGACCGGGTGGACCTCGCCGGGCTGCGTGCCCGGCTGGCGGCGGAGGCCGGGGAGCGGGAGGCCGCCCTGCGCCGCGCGGACCGCGCCGTACAGGACGCCCTGCTGACCGACTCGCCGCTGGTACGGGCCACCGCGTCGCTGGACCGGGCGCGGACGCTGGCACTGCTGGACGATCCGGACGGGGCAGCGGCGGCGGCGCGGGAGGCCCGGGAACGGTTCGCGGAGAAGGGACATCTGCCGGGCGAGCGGTGGGCGGCGCGGCTCGCCGCGGGACCGGCGGCGGCCACGACGGAGAAGAGCTGAGGATGACGACCACGGAAACGGCCCCCGGACCGGGACAGGCACCCGTACCCGCACCGGCATCTCGGCCGGCCCCGGCACACGCCGCCTCGCCCGACGCGGGGCTGACGTGGAGTCTGCGGGGGCGCGGCCCCGACGACGTGGTGGTGCGGGCCGACCCCGGTCCCCGGCCCGGCGACGGCGGTGGCGACGGCGGCCCCGTGCCGGGCACCGGGCGGGGCGTGCGGGTCTGCGTGGTGGACTCCGGGGTCGAGCGCGACCACCCGGGGGTCGGGCCGGTGGCCGGTTCCTGGGTGGTGGTCAAGGACCCGGAGACCGGCGACACCGAGATCAGGGAGACCGACACCGGGGACACCTGCGGGCACGGCACCGCGTGCGCGGGGATTGTCCGCCGGACCGCCCCGGAGTGCGAGCTGTACAGCGTCCGCGTCCTGGGGGAACGGTTCTCCGGCACCGGGGACGTCCTGCTCGCCGGGCTGCGATGGGCGGTCGAGCAGGGCTTCGACGTGGTGAACCTGTCGTTGTCCACCACCCGCGCCCGGTTCGCCCAGGAGCTGCACGCGCTGGCCGACCACGCCTACTTCAGCCGCACGGTCGTCGTCGCCTCGGCGCACAACAGCCCGGTGGAGAGCTATCCGTGGCGGTTCGCGTCGGTGATCTCGGTGGGCAGCCACCAGGAGGACGACCCGGATCTGCACCTCTACAACCCCGAACCGCCGGTGGAGTTCTTCGCCCCCGGCCAGAACGTGTCGGTGCCCTGGCTGGGCGGCACATCGATCCGTACCACCGGGAACAGCTTCGCGACCCCGTACATCAGCGGGCTGTGCGCGCGTCTCCTGTCGGCACACCCCAGGATGACGGCCTTCCAGCTCAAGAACGCTCTTTATCTCTCCGCGGCGAACGTGCGGTTCGGCCCGCGGCCCTCCGATCCGGCAGGAGAGGTCTGATGACTCCAGGAACCGAATCAGCGTCAGTGACTCCGGGAACGGCCCAGGAGGCGCTCCCGGCGGTGGCCGCGGCCCGGCGCGAACTTCTCCAGTCCGTCGTCGACGTGGCGCGGGCCATCTTCGGCGCGGCGGCGAGCTCGGTCTTCCTGCTGGACGAGGAGGCCGACGAGCTGGTGTTCCAGGCGGTCTCCGGACAGGGCGAGGAGTTCCTGGTGGGCCGCCGCTTCCCGGCCGGGCGTGGGATCGCGGGCTGGGTGGCGACCTCGGGCGAGCCGATGGTGGTGGACGACCTCGATGCCGACCCGTCCTTCGACCGGTCGCTCGCCGAGTCCACCGAGTACGTGCCGAGCGCGCTGATGGCGGCCCCGCTGATCAGCGACGGCCGGGTGCTCGGCGTGCTGGAGGTGCTCGACCCGTCGCCGTGCGCCCGTACGGACCTGCGGGAACTGGACCTGCTCGCGATGTTCGCCCGGCAGGCCGCCGCGGCACTGCGGGTGGTGGCGTACGCGCCGGCCGATACCGGGACGCCGGGCGCGGGCGGCCGGCTGGACCCCCGTCAGCGGGCGGACGCGCTGCGGCTGCTGGGTAGTCTGGAACAGCTGCTCCGAGAGCCGTGCTGAACGACGGGGAGCCGTGACGTGCGTCCGGAAGCCGAGCAGTGGCGAACGGCGACGACGGAAGGACCACGCACGTGAAGCTCGCTTTTTCGACCCTCGGGGTGCCGGGCATGCCGATGGCGGAGGTCGTCCGGCTCGCCACCGAGCACGGCTATCAGGGCGTGGAGCTGCGCGCCCATCCGGAGGAGCCGGTGCACCCGGGCCTCTCGGCCTCCGAACGGGCCGCCGTTGCCGAGGAGTTCGAGAAGCACGGCGTCGAGATCCTGACCGTGGCCGGATACGCCCGGGTCGCGGCCGAGGGCGACGACGGGCCCGTGTTGGACGAGATCGCCGCCCTGGTGGAGCTGGCCCACGACCTGGGCGCGCAGAACGTACGGGTCTTCCCGGGCGGCGGCGGCCAGGACCCCGCGACGGCCGACGAGACGGCCGCCCGGAGGCTGGCCGCCGCCGCGCCGCACGCCGAGGACCTGGGCGTACGCGTCCTGCTCGAAACCCATGACTCGCACCGGGCGGGCGCCGACGTGGCCCGGGTCGTCGGCACGGTCGGGCACCGGCGGATCGGCGCGCTGTGGGACGTCATGCACACCTGGCTCGCGGGCGAGGACCCGGCCGCCGGCCATGCGGTGCTGGCCCCGCACCTGGGCTACGTACAGGTCAAGGACATCGCCGCGGCGGACGACCCGACGCCGCTGCCGCTCGGCGCCGGGGTACTGCCGCTGGCCGCCTGCCTGGAAGCGCTCGGCGGGGACGCCTGGGACGGCTGGGTCTGCTGGGAGTACGAGAAGCGGTGGCACCCGGCGGCGGCGGAACTTCCGGGCCTGCTGGCCGCCGGCCGGGACCACCTGCTGCGGTTGGGGGCGGCGGGGCGGTAGGGCGCCGGTCGGCTCCCGCGCCCGCCGACAGCCGCCCCGGTACCACTGCCACGCGTCCGGCCGGAGTGACGGTGTCCGCCTCCGCGGCTTCGGCCGGACCTGGCGAGGTCAAACGACGCGGGAGCGACGACTTGCCGAGCCGCGAGGAATACTTTGGCAAGTGACCGCGCAGTGAACCGGTCCGTACCACGAGTGGCTTCGGGTCTCGCGCCTCTCGCAGCGTTCGCACTACACCGCGAAACGGAGGAAGCACCGATGGGCGCAGAAGGAGTTGCTGGAGCTGCCGAAATGCCACACCGGGCATCCTCTCCCTCTGCGATGGCGGAAGCATGGACGTCCTGAACACCTCGAATCAGCTTGCCAAATTCCAGAACCGCACCGACCACTTGATCGACCGCGTCGCCGAACAGTCGGATCACAACTGCTGGCTCGCCACCATCGAGGATAGTTGTTTTTAGGCCAGCTCACGATCGACGTGGTGCAGATAGCTGAACGGGTGACCGTTCCGTGCGTGAAATATCGGGCGGACCTCGCGAGTAGCAATATTGAATCCAATACTCCCCGCTATTGCAGCGACCCAATCAAGCTCGGGAAAAGCTAAGGCACCTGCAGCGGCGGTAGCCACTCCCACGGTGGCCGCAATAGATCTGGAGACCCATGCCATGCGACTATCTCTCACAGCCGACTGATATTCCTCACGGGCCTGCGACAACTCCACCTGCATTTGTCTCAGCACGTCAGCCGGATGCTCCCAGTCGCGGCGCAGATCGCTGAGCATAGTTTGCGTGGCGCCGATTAGGCGTTCTCGCTCGGTAGCATATTTCTCGCGAAAGGCCAGCACCTCGGAAGTCGGAGTATCCGGCGCAGGGGTGGGCAGCAGTTTCAACCGTAATGGACCACAAAGGCCATCACTACGGCACGTCATTGACCGGGCAGAGTCACACGCCCGCCTCGTCTCTACCGCGAGGCCCCGTCTGGCCAGACGATGGTGACGGGCACGCCTGTTTCGCGTGCATAGCTGACGACATCTGCCGTTCCTCCGAAGCCACGGGCGGGTTTGCCGTCCCATACGGCCAGGAGGCGGTCGGACAGACCTACGAGGATTTCGCTACCAGCCTGATGAGCTTCCGATGTCGACTCGATGAGCCCGGTACGGTGAACGCCCGAAGCTCTGCTGAGCAGGTGGTCGTAGTCGGGGTGGTGCCAGTCGGGCAGTCCGGCTCGGTATTCGGTTGCCGGGATGACGACTTCGAGCTTGGCGCCCGCGTCGAGCGCGATCTGTGCCCACCATGTGTCAGGACCGTCGGCGATGCAGCTGATGGCCACGAGGTCGGTGGTGTCCAGCGTCTCGATCTGAGCGGCGAGGCTGGCACGAACCTGTTCGGCCACGTCCGAGGGGAGGCCGCGGTGGCCGGTGATACCGATGCGCATGTGTGGCTGTCTCTCTACAGATAGGTTGTGTGTAGCTGAGCGTCGAACTCGCGCACCATAGCGGTGCGTCCGAGATCCGTGTAGGTGGAGCGGAGGCGTCGCGCCCGTTCAACGATCTTTCCCGAGCGGAGCCGGATGCCTTCTCCAAGGGCGCGTGAGGCCAGGGCGAATGCGACATCCGCGTCACCGGATCTGAGATGGCTGGTGGCGGCGTCGATGGTCAGCAGCGCCCTCTGTTTGTCGTTGCCATTGCTGAGCGCGACAGCAATGTCCTTGTCCGATACCCGAATCGGTAGCACGGGGGCGAGGCGGGACGCACAGGTGATGCGGCAGGAGGCGATCTTGCGCTGGTCGAAGGCGAAGATCCAAGGCCAGACGACGGGGCCGACAGGCATCTTGCTCGCATGGCGTTCACACGTACGCAGGGCGCGTTCACAGGCGGAGCGGTCGCCCTTGCTTGCGTAAGCGATGGCTTCGATGGATGCCAGCCACACGGTTGCAAGGACGGGAGCGTCATTTCCGAGGTGGTGGCGGGCTTCGCTGACCAGACGCAAGGCTTCGTGCGGGGCCCCCGTGTCGGCTTCGAAGCTGGCCAAGCTGCCGACTTGGTAGGCGACGAGGAGCTTGTCGCCGGAGGCATGGGCGGCTTTGATCGAGGAACCGTACCAGCGGCGTGCGGAGCCGTAGTCGGCCATGTCCCAGTCGAGCCAAGCGGCGAAGCTCGCGGCCTCGCTGCCGACCGAGGCCATGCGAGCACGACAGGCTGCATTCGTCTCGGACTGGGCAACGCTCTGGATGAGCCGTAGGTGTCCGTGGACTGTGTCGGCAAGATCACTGGAGATGGTCGTCGCGTCGAGGCGCCGGTACGAGGTGGTGACCAGGCGTAGGGCAGCGGCCGGAGACGAGTCGCCGCCCGTCGGCCCGGCTGATGGGGCAAGTGCGGCTGGTATGGCTGCTGCTAGGCCAGTGGCGAGGAATTCGCGACGCTCCACGGGAGGGATTCCGTTCGACTGCTGATTGGCAAGGCCGACCAGTTCGAAGGGGAGCCCCAGGGCTGTTGCGGCCTTCGCCAAAGTGATCATGTTGTATGTGCCTGATCGGCTGTTTTCGAGCCGCGAGACAGCTGACTGGGTTAAGCCGCATTGGCGTGCGAACTGCGATTGGGTCATGCCCCCGCACGGGACCGCGCTCGGCCTGGCTTGAGGCGGAGGAGGGGGGTCGGCTCCCGCCCCGGCATGGGTGCTGAGTCGCTCAGTCCACGTCCTGCGCGGTGAGGCTCTCGACGGGCATCGGGGGCTCCTCGCTCAGCCGGTGCCGAACATCTGAACGGCGCCCCAGATCATGAACGCGAGAATGAGGGCGAAGACGACGAAGACGAAGACCAGGGCGATCCGGGGAATGCCCTTGGCTCGGACGCTCGTCCCGGTCGTGAGGTTCTCCACCTCGTTCATACGGAACGTCCCGGACTTCATCCTGCCGGAGCCTCGCACCCAGTCGCCGTCGCTGATGGCCCCCTCCACCCGGTATCCGCGCATCTCCACGGGGACGAGCTGGACGCGGTTCCCGGAGTCGTCGTACCGCTCGACACGGAAGGTCCACACCGCCTCGGAGGTGTCCCGCTGCTGCTCGGTCCGGACCTGGACGCCGTGCGCCTGCCCCTCGACGACGCGCACGGGCCCGGAGGGCGGTGGCGGGGGCGAGGGCTCCGGTGCGCTGTGGCGTCTCGGCGCCTCGGCAGGCGGACGGTCGCCGAAGCGGTCGTCCGGCGGGGGCGGCGGACGGTCCGGCGGGGGGCTCCAACTACTGTCGCGGCGACCGGATTCCTGGTCGGATCCGCGACGACTCCCGCGATACCGGGAGCCGTCGTCGAACTCGCGACGGCTCTCGCGGCGGCTCTCGGCGCGGCTCTCGCGGCGGCCGGAGCCCGCGTCGAACCGATCGCCCCGATCGCTCTGGGGCCGGCCGCAGCGCGCGCATGTCCAGGCGCCCGTCGGCACCTCGGCACCGCATCCTGGGCACGAAGTCACGGCATCACCCCGGTCGTCACTGGACGGTGTGCCCGCCCGGCAGTGCGTCCGGCTGCAGCGCACCTGTCGGCGGTGCGTCTCGTCGTGGCGGGCGGGGCCCGTTCCGCTGATCCCGGTCCTGCTGCCGGGCCTGGTTCAACGCGGGACCTTCAGCCACGTGCACCTCTCCGACCTGCTGCATCGCCGTCACCCTCCGGATTTCGGCGGGACTCCCGCGCGGCGCGGTCACGTCGGTTCCATCGATCGGCCGCCGACCGACGTCGCCCGGTTCCGCGGTCCTCGATGACACGACCATTGTCACCCGTACGGAGCCGGGCCGCGCGGCGAACGACCCCAGCGGCAGGCCCGGACCGGACCCCGCGACGGGACCGGGCCGAAACCCTGCGGCGGGTCCGGACCGGCCGGTCCCGCGAGGGCGCCGGGCCCGTCGGCGCCAAGCCGTGTCGCGGCACCGACGGGCCCTGCGCATTTCCGCCCACACCTCCACGTGTCATCGCCCGTATCGGACCGAACCCTTGACCGGAAGTTATTTTCTGGATATCCGTGCTCCTTGGAAGTTTCTTTCACCACTTCGTTCCCGATCCCCGAGCAAGGCCGAAGGAGCTCACGTGCCCCACCGCACCTCCAGACGCACGCTTCTCACCGTCACCGCCGCCACCGCCGCGGTCGCCGTCACGGGCGGGGTCGCCGCCCCCGCCGGCGTGGCCTCCCCCGCCGCGGGCTCCCAGGCCGCCGCGCGCGGCGGACACCCCGCCGGGCACCACAGGTCGGCCGCCACCACCAAGCGCCTCAAGCGGCTCATCTCCCGCATGAGCCTGGAGGAGAAGGTCGGGCAGCTCTTCGTGATGCGGGTGTACGGGCACTCCGCCACCGCGCCCGACCAGGCCGACATCGACGCCAACCTGGCCCAGATCGGGGTCCGCACCGCCGCCGAGCTGATCGCCAAGTACCACGTCGGCGGGATCATCTACTTCGTCTGGGCCCACAACACCCGCGACCCGCACCAGATCGCCGACCTCTCCAACGGCATCCAGCGCGCCGGGCTCGCCGGGCCCACTCCCCTGCCGCTCATCGTCTCCACCGACCAGGAGCACGGCATCGTGTGCCGGGTGGGCGAGCCCGCCACGCTGCTGCCGGGCGCGATGGCGCTGGGCGCGGGCGGTTCGCGCTCCGACGCGCGCCGGGCCGGGCAGATCGCCGGTGCCGAACTGGCCGCACTCGGCATCAACCAGAACTACGCGCCGGACGCGGATGTCAACGTCAACCCGGCCAACCCGGTGATCGGCGTACGCTCCTTCGGCTCCGACCCGCGGTCCGTGGCCGGGATGGTCGCCGCGCAGGTGAAGGGGTATCAGACCGGCGGGGTCGCCGCGACGATCAAGCACTTCCCGGGTCACGGCGACACCAGCACCGACAGCCACACCGGTCTGCCTGCCATCACCCACACCCGTGAGGAGTGGGCGGAGCTGGACGCGCCGCCGTTCCGGGCCGCGATCGCCGCGGACATCGACTCGATCATGACCGCCCACATCGTGGTACCGGCACTGGACCCGTCCGAGGACCCGGCGACCCTGTCCCGCCCGATCCTCACCGGCGTCCTGCGCGAGGAACTCGGCTACGACGGGGTCGTGGTGACCGACGCACTCGACATGGAGGGCGTACGGACGAAGTACGGCGACGCACGCGTACCGGTCCTCGCCCTGAAGGCGGGCGTCGACCAGTTGCTCAACCCGCCGAACCTCGCCGTCGCCTGGAACGCCGTCCTCGCGGCCGTGAAGAGCGGCGAACTCAGCGAGGCCCGGATCGACGAATCGATCCTGCGCATCCTGCGGCTGAAGACGAAGCTCGGCCTGTTCGACGACCCGTTCGTCAGCCACAAGGACGTGGACCGGGTCGTCGGGACACGCGCCCACCTCGCCGCCGCCGACCGGATCGCCGAGCGCACCACCACCCTGCTCGCCAACGACGGCGCGGTGCTGCCGCTCTCCCGCCGCTCCCACAAGAAGCTGCTCGTGGTCGGCGCCGACCCGGCCTCCCCCTCCGGCACCACCGGGCCGCCGACCACCACCCTCGCCACCGCGTTCACCGAACTCGGCTTCACGGCAACGGCGTTGTCCACCGGCACCGCACCCACCCGGGCGAAGATCGACGAGGCGGTGGCCGCCGCCCGGGGCAAGGACGCGGTGGTCGTGGGGACGTACAACGTGTCCGCGACCAGCTCCCAGCGCACCCTGGTGAGCGCCCTCGCGGCCACCGGGATCCCGGTGATCACGATCGCGATCCGCAACCCGTACGACATCGCGCAGCTGGCGGGCACCGGGTTCGCGGCGAGCCTGGCCACGTACTCCTGGACCGACGTCGAACTGCGCGCCGCCGCCCGGGTCATCGCCGGGCACGCCCGCCCGCGCGGCACCCTGCCGGTGCCGGTGCAGCGCGCGGACGATCCGGCGCGGGTGCTGTACCCGGTCGGCCACGGGCTGCGGTACTGACACCCGGTCCCTCGCCGATGTGCGAGGGCGGTGCACGGGGCCGGCCCCCGCGCACCGCCCACCGGCCCCGGAAGGTCCGGGGGGTGCCCCTATCTGTTTCGTCAACCCTGTCAGGTCGGTTCCCTGGGGTGGCGCTGGTTTTCGGGAACGTCCCGCGAAGCGGGACGTTCCCGGTGGATCGGGTGCGTGAGGGCAGCCCGGTGGCCGGCGGGGCCGGGGTGGGCCGTGCCGGTGGGTGGGTGTGATGGGGCCGGGAGGTCGGCGGGGGCGGGGTCGTCAGGCGGCGAGGGTGATGTCGTCGGGGGTGTGCGGTTCGTAGAGGGTGCCAGTGCGGATCATCGCGTGGATGACGTTCACGCGTTGCCGGGCCAGGCGGAGGATGGCCTGGGTGTGGGTCTTGCCGCGTGCGCGTTGGCGGTCGTAATAGATCCGGGAGGACAGGTCGGTCTTGCAGCCGATCGCGGCGAACGCTGCCTGGAACAGAGCACGTTTGAGGAGCCGGTTGCCGCGGTGGGGTGCGTGTTCACCGCGGATCGAGGTGCCCGAGGACTTCGTTGCCGGGGCGAGTCCGGCGTAGGAAGCGAGGTGTCCGGCGGTGGGGAAACCGGTGCCGTCACCGATCGCGACGATGACAGCGGCCGTGGTCCTGACGCCCATGCCGGGCAGGGACGTCAGGAGGTGGAAAAGAGGGAGGGCCTCCAGCAGGGCGGCGATCTCCTGCTCGGTGGCCTGTCGCTGGGCGTGGGCGGCGGCGAGCTGGGCGGCCAGGCCCGGCACGATCAGCGCGGACGCCTCAGTACCGGGAACGATGAGGGTCTGCTCGGCGAGCGCGTCGAAGATCTCTCCTGCCAGCTGCTTTGCCTTGCGTGAGCCGTGTGCCCGCAGCAGGGCCTCGCAGCGGGCCCGGCCGAGTCTCTTCAGTCTGGCCGGAGAGCCGTGCCGGGACAGGAGGGCCTGAATGCAGGGGTAGGCCAGGCGCGGGCCGAGCACACGCTCCAGAGAGGGATGGATCTGGGAGAGCAGGCCGCGCAGCCGGTTGGTGGTGCGGTTGACCTCACCGGCCAGATCGTTGTCGTAGCCGGTGAGCATCGTCAGCTCGGCCAGCGTCTCGTCGTCACGGTCCACCGCGCGCAGGGTATGCGGCAGGGACCGGGC